>JAGQPK010000009.1 GCA_020426755.1 Planctomycetales bacterium | reverse complement strand
GGGGCCGGTCGCGACCGGGGCTCCGTTGTTCTACCGAACGTTGCAACGTCCGACGTCGGCGGTCAACCAGCGCGGCGAGTCGGTGCTGGTCGAATTAGCGGATGTCGATCATGTGGCAGTGGAACCGGCGGCCAAGGATGTACGTTTCATCGGCCGTACGGAGACGCACTCGGTTGAGTTAACATTTGAGCGTCCGCTAGATGACGGGCAGCCCGTGTTGCTGTTCGACGGCTGGATCGAGTACCCATATTCACAGACGATGTTTGCCGCCTGGCAAGCGGGGGCCGAATTCGCGGCGCCGACCCTGGAAGCCGCGGACGAGTACGGACAGTGGCATGTCGTCGCGGAACAGTTTGGCTACATGGCGGGTATGCCGCGTGAATCGGCGTTGCCGCTCGATACACAGCAACTGCCGCCAGGCTGCCGCAAGTTGCGGCTCAGTTCGAACCTGGAAATCTATTGGGATCGGATCGCGGTGGCCTTTGCGGAGGAGCCAGCTGAGATACAGCGGCACGAGTATCCGCTGGTGTCGGCAGCCGTCGCCGAACGCGGCTTTGCCCAGCGGACAACCTTCGCCCAACATCGCCCCTACTACGACGATCGGCGTTGCGTGCCGCTGTGGGATACTCGTCATCTACGCGGCAACTACACCCAGTTGGGAGAAGCGTTGCCATTGGCGAGCGCGGTTGACGATGCCGTGATCGTGTTCGGTCCGGGCGAGGAGGTGGAGCTGACCTTTGCCGCGCCGCCTGAGTCGAACGATTCGACTGGGACGGTCGACAGTGGCGCGACGCAGCGGTTTGTACTTGAGCTGAATGGCTGGTGCAAAGACATGGATCTTTACACGCGCGATGGCGAGACCGTCGCGCCGCTGCCGCGCCGGGCAACAACTGGTTCGCCGACGGCCAGCGATGCCATAGCTGTAGAACGGGATCGCGAGAAACTCCACGCTGAGTACAATACGCGGTTCCGCGCCGGTCACTAGCGGACGTTTACGACGAAAAACTACGATGTTCGCTCGTTCGCCGTAACGCGTTAGCGTCGGTTCTCGTGTCGCACATCGCGGCCACAGCCGATCCGCGTGCTCACCTAATGCTCGACGGACGACGAAAGAAACTGATGTTGGCTCCTCCCCAAATACACCCGTTACACATCGGTCCGCTGGTCATCGATCCGCCGGTGCTTCAGGCACCCATGGCCGGTTACACGAACTTTGCGTTTCGCCAGATGGTGCGAGAATACGGCGGCGCGGGGTTGCTGGCGACCGAGATGGTGAGTGCCCGCAGCTTCGAGTGGCTCGATCAAGTTCGCGCCGAGCATCCCGAGCGACTGTGGGGAATTAAGGAGGAACCGCGACCGCTGGCCGTCCAGATGTGGGACAACGACCCGGAGACGATGGCGCGAGTCGGTGCGAAGTTGGCTCGCGAATTTCGTGTGAGTGTTGTCGACATCAACTTCGGCTGTCCCGTCAAGCAGGTCACGGAACACGCACACAGCGGTTCATACTTGCTGCGCGATCCACAGCGGATGGGCCAGATCATTGAACGCGTGGTCGCGGCGTGTGCTCCGACGCCGGTAACCGCCAAAATTCGTCTCGGGTGTTCCCGCAACACAATCAATGCGATGGAGATTGCCGAGGTAGTCGAGCAGGCCGGGGCGGCGGCATTGACCGTGCATGGTCGTACTGCAGCCGATATGTTTCGGGGTTCGGCGGACTGGGACGAGATCGCGCGGATTAAGCCGCACCTCAAACGAATCCCGCTGATCGGTAACGGCGATTTGGATTCGGTTGACCGAGTTCTCCATGCCTTTCGGAACTATCCTGTCGACGGTGTGATGGTGGCCCGGGCTTGCTTGGGACGGCCTTGGTTGTTTCAGCAGATCAAAGCAGCGTTACGCGGCGAGACCATCCCGTCGGACCCGTCGCTAATCGAGCAGCGCGAGTGCATGTTGCACCACTACGATCTGGTGTTGGAGCGGTTCGGCGAGTTCAAAGGCACGTTGCTGATGCGGAAGTTTGCTAGTTGTTATGCGCAGGGAGTGCCCGGGGCGCGACAGTTCCGTTCACGCATCAACCACGCCAACACTCGCGCCGAGTTCATGACAGTGGTGGAGGAATGCTTTCCCGACGAGCGGCTCGCCGCCGCGAATCGTTGACGCGAGGGTTGTCGATTTCACCGCGCAATCGCGCAGCAAGGGCTTTTCGATTTGGACTGCGATCGCGCAGCTGTCGCCTTGCTAGTCGGCCGGACGCAGCGAGAGCGTTTGACTCCCGCCGTTCAGCGTTGGCCGCGGGACGGGCATTCGCCGCAAACACCTCCACCGTAGTTATCGAGTGCTGTCCTGGGGATGGACTTCGCCGAGTAGAATTGATTCCGATGAGTTGAATCGGGACGCTACGGCGGTACGATGGTCTCTGGGGGAATTGAACCATGATCGAGATCAAATACACTGGCGACGCTCTCTGGGAAAGGATTGAACGCGCCGTGGAAATCGTGAAGGACCGATTGCGCCGGGTCGTTAGTGCACTCAACGGGGCCGGCATCCCTTATGCAATCATTGGTGGCAATGCCGTCCAACATTGGGTTTCTCAGGTGGATGAGTCTGTCGTGCGGAAC
Source organism: Planctomycetales bacterium (assembly GCA_020426755.1). Taxonomy (GTDB): domain Bacteria; phylum Planctomycetota; class Planctomycetia; order Pirellulales; family Pirellulaceae; genus JAGQPK01. The sequence goes on along the minus strand of JAGQPK010000009.1, from coordinate 18,575 downwards.
ACGCGTGACGTTGACATCATTCTAAACGAGCCGGACCTGGATCGCGCGATTACCGCGCTCTCTGAGGTCGGTTTCGTCTATCGGCGATCCAGCGGCTTGACGATGTTTCTTGATGGACCTGACGCGAAAGCCCGTGATGCGGTGCATGTCGTGTTTGCTGGCCAGAAGGTTCGCGAGGAATATCCAGAGCCGGTTCCGCAAATTGATGAATTCGAGTTAATGGGGGACGCACACACGCTGCCCTTTGAGCGACTAGTGAGGATGAAGCTGACTTCGTTTCGCGACAAGGATCGCGTACATCTAAGGGACTTGATTTCCACAGGATTAATCGACGAAAGTTGGCTCGTGCAACTGGCGGCCCCGTTGCGACTGCGACTCGAACAGCTGTTGAACGATCCCGACGGCTAATGGCGGCCGCACTCCCAAAGCACCTGCAGGTTGACGCAGACGCATACCCACCGACGCCGGTGCGTCGATGGTGAACTGTGCGTTGAGCCTTCGCGGCCAAACGTGTACAATCCAGTGCTCCCACCTGCATTATCCCGCCTCAACAAAACTGGACCTTCCATGGATCTCGGCCGGCTAACCACCGCCGTTCTTGCTTGCCTGTGTCTGCGTGGCCCTGCGCTGGCGGAGGCTCCTGGTGCCGCTGCGGCCGGCAATTCTGCTGAGTTTGTCGCGCGTTTCTGCGTCGAATGCCATCAGGGCAGTGAAGCTGAGTCGGGTCTGGATTTCGCCGATCAGGTGACGTTGGCCAAACTAGCTGAACAGCCGGCGGAATGGCGGAAAGTGGCGCAGCGGGTCGCCGACGGCGAGATGCCGCCCATCCAGAGCGATCAGCCGGACGCCGCGAGCCGCGAGCAATTCGTTTTGTTCGTCCGGGGCAAGTTGCACGAGGCGGCTTGTGAGGATGGCATCACCCCCGGTCCCATGCCGCTGCGGCGGCTGAATCGCAACGAATTCGCGGCGACGATTCGTGATTTGCTGGGAATTCAAGTCGATGTCTCGCAGGGGCTGCCGGCCGATGGTGCGGGCGGCGAAGGGTTCGACAACGCGGCGGAGACACTGTTCATCTCGCCGCTGCACGCCGAAAAGTATCTCGAAGCAGCGCACACCGCGCTCGAACATGCACTGCAGGAACCACGCACGCGCGAGCGGCTACTCATTGCGACACCGGCGGGCGACAAATCCCCGCAACAGGCCGCCCGGGAAGTGCTCGCTGCCTTTCTGCCGCGGGCCTTTCGACGCGCTGTGGCGGACGCGGAACTGACGGAATATCTGGAACTCTTTGACGTCGCCTATCAACAGGACGAGTCGTACGTCGAAGCGGTCCGGTTGGCCTTGGAGGCGGCGCTCGTTTCGCCTCACTTCATCTTCCTACTCGAACGGCCCAATGCGGAACCCACGGTGCAGCCGCTGGGTGACTACGAGTTGGCCGCCCGGTTGTCCTATTTTCTCTGGGGTTCGATGCCGGATGAGGAACTGTTCCAGTTGGCTGGCGCCCGCAAGTTGAACGATCCAGACGTGTTGCGTGGGCAAGTTGAACGGATGCTGGCTGGGGGCGAGCAAAGCGGACGTCGCGGTCGAGGAGCGAACCGCGTGCGAGGCTTTGCCCAAAACTTCATCGAGCAATGGCTGGGGACGCGGGCCTTGGGGCGTGAGTTCAAGCCGGATGCGAGTGCCGTGCGTCGCTACGATTCGGAGCTGGAGGGCGGCCTCAAGTACGAGCCCGTACTGTTCTTCGAAGAAATCTTGACAGAGAACCGTTCGCTGCTCGAACTGATCGATGCCGACTACACCTATGCGAATCGCCGGCTAGCGCAGCACTACGGCATCAAGGGAGAGTTTCGCGAGCAGCCGCGGCGTGTCGAGCTGGAGGCCGGCAGCCATCGCGGCGGTTTGTTGAGTATGGGCGCGGTGCTGGCCGTTTCGTCATACCCGCATCGGACCAGCCCCGTGTTGCGCGGCAAGTGGATCTTGGAAACCATTCTCGGTACGCCACCTCCGCCACCGCCGCCGAACGTGCCGCCGCTGGCCGAGAAGTCGGCGGATGGCGAACAGCCGACGACCTTGCGGGAGCGATTGGAGCGACATCGCCAGGACATTGCCTGCGCTGGTTGCCATAGCCGCATGGATCCGCTGGGATTTGGTTTGGAGAACTATGACGTCGTGGGGCGGTGGCGCACGGAGCTGGACGGCCAACCCGTCGATGCCCGCGGCACGCTGCCTGATGGTACGGAATTCGAGGGTCCGGAACAGCTCAAGAAACTGCTGTTGAGTCGCAAGGAACTCGTCATCCAAAATCTCACCCGACGCATGCTGGGCTACGCACTTGCCCGCCAACTCACTGCAGAAGACGATTGTGTCATCGAAGAGATTGTCGCAGAACTGCAGAAGTCAGATTACAAATCACACACGCTCGTGATGGGAATCGTCACCAGCGTGCCGTTCCGGTTGCAAGCGGCTCGTCCCGAGTCCCCACAGCCTTAGGCGAGTTCATTTTACCTACGTCAACGGCAATCCCGCTGCGTGCCAAGGAGTTACAGGATGGGTGTCCAAGCCAATCGCATTTCGCGTCGAACGTTGTTGCGCGGAGCCGGTGCCGCGCTTGCGCTGCCCTGGCTAGAAGCAATGGCGACGCCGGCACAGGCCGCTTCCGCACCGCCCTTGCCAAAGCGTTTCGCGGCGATGTTCATGCCCAACGGGGTGCGCACCGACATGTGGACACCGGACGGGGAAGGACGCGACTTCAGTCTGTCGCCGTCGCTAGAACCTTTGGCGTCGCGCCGCGATGACTTGCTCGTACTGACCCAGCTCTGGAATCAAGCAAGCAACGTCGGGGATGGCCACTATGTGAAAACCTCCGGGTTTCTGACCTGCACCACAATCAACAAGTCGTTAGGCATCGATCTCAACTGCAACGGCGTATCACTGGATCAATTGATCGCAGAGAAAACCGGCCAGTACACTCCTTTGCCTTCGTTGGAATTGGCGATGGAACCGGTGAGTATCGGCGTTGATCGGAACGTGGGTTACACACGTGTCTACGGATCACACATCGCCTGGAAGGGGCCGACGATGCCGTTGGCTCGCGAGATCAATCCGCAATTGGTTTACGAGCGATTGCTGCGGGCAGCGCGACCCCATTCCGCTGGGCAGCCCCGCCAACGGCTGTTGCTTGATCGTGTGCTCGGGGATGCGCGGCAACTACGTGATCGAGTGGGTGTGGGCGATCGACAGCGACTCGACGAGTATCTGCAGTCGGTTCGTTCGCTGGAAGAGCGGCTTGATCGCGCCGCCGCAGCCGGCGGAAATGCTTGGTCGCCGCTGATGTCGATTGTGGACACCGATGCACCGGGGGATGCTCCAAATGGTCATGCGGAGCGTGTGCGGATGATGCTCGATATGATCGTGTTGGCATTTCGGAGCGACACGACTCGCGTCAGCACCTTTATGTTCGGCAACGCGGTCAGCGGCCAGAATTTCTCCTTCTTAGAAGGTGTCACCGGCTCCCATCACGATACCTCGCATCACCAGAATGATGCCGAGAAGCTGCGCCAGTACCAATTGATCAATCGTTGGCACGTCGAGCAGTACGCTTATCTGCTGAACCAGCTCAGTGCCGCCCGCGAAGGCGACGGCTCGGTGCTGGATAACTCAGTGATCCTGTTCGGTTCCGGGCTCCGCGATGGCAACAGCCACAGCCCGCGGAATCTGCCGATCCTGGTCGGCGGCCGCGCGGGCGGTCGTTTGGCAACGGGCCAGCATCGTATTTATTCACGCGACACGCCGCTGGCGAATCTCTATCTATCGTTACTCGATGCACTCGACATTCCCGCGGAGCGGTTTGCGGATAGTACAGAACGTTTGGCCGGTGTGTTGGTGTCCTGAGGCGGGTGCGAGCTGAGATGCCCGTTGGCCCTGAAGATGGCAGATCGCATGAAGTCCCAGCCCTGCGGACTGGGCTAGGCAATCCCTCTGGCCGTTGGCCCGAGATGAGGCGGATGACGGATCGATTCACGGGGCGATTGATGGGGGACTGCCTTGCCACGAAACTAAACTGAGTGGCATTGGGCTTGCGCCTTTCGGTGAACCCAAAGTAAGCTCTGACAATGCGCTAATCCACGGTTTCCTTCCGTTCTTCGTGGCGACGAGGGGCACTGTGTGGAGCGTCGAATGAATTGGCGACTGCTAAGACCGCTGACGATCTGGACAGGTGCCGGCTTCCTATTGCCAAATTCACATCCGTGTGATCCGTGCCATCCGTGGCCAATATCGACGTGACGAAAACTACCGAGACGGCCGCCTCAGCAGCAACATCAACCCAGCAGATACCGCCAACAGTCCGGTCGTCGGTTCCGGCACAGCAGCAACTGCTGGACGCAAACCTGCTTCGTAGCCGCCGTCTTGAAACGCGGTCACGAGATCACTCGAATTGAAATCACCGTCGCCGTTCCAATCACCCGTGGCCCAACTCGAATTCTTATCCGATGCGTCTTCGTATTGCCCGGCTGAAAACACGGTGACGAGATCACTACTGTTGAATTCGCCATCGAGATTCGCATCACCGTACCAGGTCTTCTTCAGCGTCTTCACCCATAGATCACGATCACCTTGAGCGACTTCGCCGTCGCCGTCCAAATCGAACTCGGCATCGGTCAAGCCGTCCGCGACGGCCTGCGACAGTCGATCCATGTCGTCGGCCGTAAGCAGTCCATCGCCGTCAAAATCGCCAGCGACACCAACGTCGACTGTGGCCGCATCGTAATGCGCCAGAATCCGTTCGTCGCTCAATCGTGTGTTGTAGAACGCGATCTCATCGAGCAACCCCGTATAGAACTGCCCGGCCCGATTCTTATGCGAACCGATGATCCAGTTGCCAAAGGCGGCTTCAACACCATTCGCGCCCGGAAACTGTGGATTCATATCCGATGGCAGCCCATCGAGGTAGAAATAGAGTTCCTCGTTGTCGGCATCATAAGTCATCACGAAGTGGTACCACTGTTCCGGCTCGACAAAATCGTTCTCTAGCGGATCCACGGCATCCGTCGTGTTACCACCGATGAACGAACCGAATTGTCGGTTCGCGCTGATTAACATATCCGATCGGCCCAATCCACCGCCATCTTGCTGCGCGATGAATACCTGCTGATCAGCGACGACTTCAATCAACTCGCCAGGATTGTCCGGATCGTCGATCTCCTCCACTCCGGTCGGATAGACCCACGTTTCAATTGTGAAGTCGCCTTCGGCTGGATCGAAATCCAGATCGACCAAGATGCTGCTACTCCCGAGAAACTCACCGGCCGATCCCACAATCCCGGGAGCGCCGAAATCCACATCGATAATGTCCGAACCACCAATGCCATTCGGAGATGAATCTGCCAGCGTCGCAGCACCGGCAGCTTCTTCAAAACGATAGTAGGCGATCGGATTGTCTTCCAAAACGGTCGCGGCGTAGTCCGCCATGGCCACTCCACAAACCGAAGCCGTAATGATCAAACTCGAGAATACTCGCAACAACCGCACGGTCATGTCTCCTCATCATGCAGGCGAAAACCTAAACGCGTAAAGTCAATTACATCACTCGACGTCGTCGACAGCTCAGCAGCGCCGCGCCGGCAGCGAATGCCAACGTGATCGATGACGGTTCCGGCACCACGGTGATAATAGAACCCACGGCACCATCGCTGATGATATTCAGATTGACACCCTCGACGCCGGGACTTCCCAGCACGAATGTCTTGCTCAGGTGCTCCGCCCGAAATGCGGCCGGATCTTCGTTGATGAAAGCCAACGTGCCGCCCGGCGCGATATCCACGGTTGACAAATTGATTGGGTTGCCGCCACCACCAAACGTCGCGGTGCTCGTCCCGTCGATTTTGACCTTCACATCATTGACAACGAAGAACGAATTGAACTGCGCTCCGTTGATCACATTCACGGTGGGGCCGTTCGTTGTATCGGTCGCACCGCCGACGCCATCGTTTCCCGCGACACCCAGAGTCGCTCCATCCAGCGTAAACGAATAGCCGTCGTCCAACTGAAAACGCTGCTGCGCGTCGAGTTCCGGAATGATCGGGTTATTGGCAAATGGGCCAGGGCCGATCAAAACGTTGTCAGAGACACTCACGTTGGGCGCGAGTGTCGTCACGGCGGTCGCCGATAGATCCCAATTCGCTACGTCAAACATGTCGGTACTGACACCGCCGACCCACACAAGTTGGCCCTGCGCTTGCGCTGCCAACATCATCACAAACATCGTGCCTAGTACTTTACAAAAGTGCTTCATCACAAGTTGTCCTTCTCATCGCAATATCAATGGATCTGCACCTCTCGGCAGCCAGTGCCGCATCGAGTCGCACGCCGTTGCGACGTACCATCATCGTTGTTGATCCGGCGTTGTACGTAACAAACGTGTCGACAGCCGCCGGAATGTCCATCAGAATAGGCGATCGGTCGGATAACTTCAAACTTCCAAGCGGCTTTTTTGCACGATTAAGTCAGTCGCTCGACCTCGGTCGCCACGCTTCACAGTTCCGCTCTCGATCGCCATGACTCATGTTCGTAAACTCCGCTGCCTGCGAGCCGAATTGCTAGATGCGCGGCAGCTATTAGCCGCCGACGTAGCGATTACCGAATTCATGTCGCGGAACGCGACGTCGCTTGTCGACTCCTATGGTGATCACTCGGACTGGATCGAACTTCACAATTCCGGCGACGAAACGGCGGACATCGCCGGGTTCTCTCTCACCGACGACCTCGAGCAACCCACGCGTTGGCGGTTCCCGCCTGCCACCACCATTCTCCCCGATGAGTACCTCGTCGTGTTCGCATCAGGACGAGATGAGGTCACTACGGATGGCGAACTCCACACGAACTTCAAACTTGACGGCGACGGCGAAACCTTGGCGTTGGTCAATTTGTCGCAGCAGATCATTAGCTCGTTCGGGCAGTCCGCAGCGCCCTACCCGAGCCAACGCGAGGACATATCCTACGGGCCAGGTGGTGATTTTATTCAACAACGTGCTGAGGACACGCAGACGATTAGTGCGACGACTACCTCCACACAGGTGAGTCGGCTTGAGGTTGCTGCAACGCCCGGCACGATCGCGGACATTAATGTGTCACTCGATATCTCGCATACATGGAATAGCGACCTGGATGTCTTCCTCATCAGTCCGGCAGGTACGCGAGTAGAACTGTTTACCGATGTCGGTAGCAGTAGTGACGATCTGTTAGGGACCGTACTGGATGACGAGGCAGAGCAGTCGATAACCACGGGCACCGGGCCGTTTAAAGGCCGATTTCGACCGGAGGGCAACCTATCTGCATTCGACGGTGAGTCCCCGACGGGCGCGTGGCTGCTGGAAGTGAGTGACGACTTCGCGCGCGAGGGCGGCACGATACATGGCTGGGGAATTGAGATTGAGCTATCCGACACGGCAGGTGCGGACATCGTGGGGTTCATGACACACCCCACCCCGGGCGGACCGAACTCGCCGGCCGTCGCGGGTGTCACTGAAGGCGTCGAGTTCAGCATCGAGCGTGGCTACTACGACGCGCCGTCGTTTGTCGAGTTAATGTCGCCAACGCCTGATGCGACGATCTATTACACAACGGACGGCAGTGAGCCGCTTCCTGGCGACGACTCCACCTTCACATACGCCGCTCCGATTGCACTCACGCACACGACGACATTGCGTGCCGCTGCGCTGCGCACTGCGTGGCTGATATCGCCGTCGGTAACACAGACGTATCTGTTTGTCACCGACATCATTCAGCAACCTGCAGCGCCGGTCGGTTATCCGCTCACCTGGAACGGGCGTAGCGTGATTGATGCGGACTACGAGATGGATCCTGAGATTATCACGAATCCGCTCTATGCAACGCAGATGACTACGGCGCTCACATCGCACCCCGTCATGTCGCTGACGATGGACATCGACGATTGGTTTGATGCGAAAAGCGGTATCTACGCGAACTCGGAAGAAAGTGGTGCCGCCTGGGAACGCGAAGTTTCCGTCGAATTGTTCGGTTTCGATCACGGGCAAACGGTTCAACTGCAAGCGGGCATCCGGATGCAGGGCAATGCAAGTCGCTGGCCGAGTCGCCCCAAACACAACATGCGTCTGGCGTTCCGTTCACAGTACGGCGCCGGCCAACTGAAATTCCCGCTGTTTGATGACACAGACATCGAACGCTTCAACGGAATTGTATTACGCGGCGGCAATGGCGACGCTTGGATCAATTCCACCACGAACCAGCGCGCCGCATACATTCGTGACCAATGGCACCGCGACATGCAGCGTGCGATGGGGCATGAGACATCGCTGCAACGCTATGCGCAGCTTTACATCAACGGTATGTATTGGGGCCTCTATCATCTGTTCGAGCGTGTCGACGATCAGTTCATGGCGGCACACTTTGGCGGCCAGGCTGACAACTACGATGTCATCAAAGACATTCGTAATACGGGCGGTCGCGTCGAAGCAATTAGCGGCTCGACGGACGCTTGGGATGAACTAGTTCGTCGCGCTGAAACCGACTTGTCAGAGCAGACCAATTACGCGGCGCTGCTTGAGTATCTCGATGTGGAGAATTTCATCGACTACATGCTGCTCAATTTCTACAGCGGGAATCAGGACTGGGACCGATCCAATTGGCGTGCGGCTCGAGACCGCAATGACGGACAGTTTAAATTCTTCTCTTGGGACGCGGAGCGAACGGACTTGAACACGGTCGCTGCCGAGGGACAACTCGGCTCCGTCACTATCAACACCACGAACACGGTGAATCCCAACTACCCGACGTACATTCACAACAGGCTGTTGGATAGTACTGAGTATCGCCTGCTGTTCGCTGATCGGATGCAGCGTCATCTATTTGGCGAGGGAGTGCTGACGCCGAAGAGTGCGGCGCGATTATGGAATGATCGAGCCGACGAGATCCGCCAAGCGATCATTGCCGAATCAGCGCGTTGGGGTGACGCTCACGTAAGCGCGCCACGTACCCAAGCGACGTGGGAGCAGCACAACCGTGATATGAATGCACGCTGGTTCCCGCGCCGCACCGAAGTGCTGGTGTCGCAGTTGCAGCGACAAGGGCTTTACACGTCACTCACTGCGCCGACCGTCGAGTTGACAACTGCACTGGCACCATGGGGCCACACCTTATCAATGACAGCGCCCCCTGCAACTGTGATCTACTTCACCCTCGACGGTTCAGATCCACGCGTCGCTGGCGGCGACGTCTCGCCTGCGGCCATTGCTTATCAGGTGCCGCTGACGCTGACAACAAACGACGTGCTGCTCGCGCGCACTTACGACGCGGGAGAATGGTCTGCTCTGGTCGAACTGACAGGGGCCCGACTGCCCTTCCCTGATCGCAACCAAGACGGCACGTTAACAGCATTTGACTTGACGATGCTGTGTGCCGCTATCCGGCGGGAAGACCCGACGGCTGACCTGAATGGTGACGGCGATGAAACGCGCGACGACCTTGATTACATGGTCCGCGACATTCTGCACACCTCAGCGGGCGATGCGAACTTGGACGGCCATTTCGATTCGCAAGACCTTGTTTTGATCTTCCAAGCCGGTAAGTTTGAAACCACCGCTGCCGTCGACTCCGGCTGGCAAGAAGGCGATTGGAATTGCGACGGGTTGTTTACCACCAGTGACTTAGTGTTGGCATTCCAATCGGGACGTTATCAATTGAACTGACCATGAACTGAGACAATCGGTGCAGCGACACTACCGGCTTCATCGCAACGCACTGAAGCGGCTCTGAAGCAACTACACCTAGGTGTGCTTCGTGCCCTTTGTTGTAAGACATTGTGCACGTCCAACTAACATTGAAGGAATCACAGTGAAACGTCGACAGCAACGCAACTGGTCATGTGAAGCACTCGAACCCCGTTTGGTGCTCGCGGGTGATTTGGAGATTTCCGAGTTCATGACGGCCAACCAAACGACCTTACTCGACGGATTCGGCGCGACTTCGGATTGGATTGAACTGCACAATGCAAGCGACGAGTTGCTCGACTTATCGGGTTACTTTTTGACCGACAATGACAACAACTTGCACAAATGGCAAATGCCTGCGGGTACGCAGTTGGCAAGTGATGCGTACATGATCGTCTTTGCCTCAGGATTCGATACGCAGGATCCGGATGGGCAACTGCACACGAATTTTCAACTGGCCTCAAACAAGGGTTACCTGGCACTCATCTCGCCTGACGGCCACGTCCTTTCCGAGTACGGCGCAGGCGGCAGCGAATACCCACCGCAATTCGGCGACCATTCCTATGGCATCGGTCTCGACCAGACGACAGGCGGCGATCTGATTGGGTACTTCACCGAACCGACGCCCGGTGCCCCCAACGTGCCCACGGTCCACGACGTGGGTCCGTGGCTGCGCGATGTGACCGACAACCCGGGTAAACTCGCAGCGAATGGGCCGCTGATTGTCACCGTCGATGTGTCGCAGCGTTATGCCGCTATCGCGAACGTTGCGCTTGTCTATCGTGTCATGTACGGCGAGGAAATCACGTTGCCGATGCGTGATGATGGCTTACAGGGCGACTCAGTGGCAGGCGACGGAAAGTATGCGGCCACCATTCCAGCAGGTGTCGCATTGCCCGGTCAGATGGTTCGCTGGTACGTCACGGCCAGCGACACATCGGCACGCACCTCGCGTGCACCCGCCTTTCTCGACAAGACAGGAGAGGATCAATCGCCCGAGTATTTTGGCACACTGGTTGCCGACGCCAACGGCGCGAACTCACTGCCGGTACTCGAATGGTTCATGCAACCGGGTACCGAATCAAGAGCAAATACGGTTAGCGGCACGCGTGCCTCCGTCTATTATGGGAACGAGTTCTATGACAACATCTTTGTCCGTTTGCGAGGCAACACGTCGGCCAGTTTACCCAAGAAAAGCTACAAGCTCGACTTCAACACGGCCTACGATTTCCGCTTTAGCGCCGACAACGCACGCGTGCAAGAGATCAATCTCAACACAACTTACACCAACAAGGACTACATGCGACAAGTGCTGGCCTTCGACGCTTACGACGCGGCCGGACTGCCGGCTTCCGAGGCCTTTGCTGTACGAGTGAATCGCAGCGGTGAGTTCTATTCCATTTCGGTACTCGTCGAACAACCGGACGAAGACCTACTCAGCCGCGAGGGTCTCGATCCCAACGGTGCGCTATACAAGATGTACAACGCCTTCACGTCGGGCTCGGCAAGCGTCGAGAAGAAGACGCGTCAGTACGAGGGCAACGGGGATTTGATTGAGTTCGTTACGCAGATCAATTCGCTCGCCGGTGAACAGCTGCGCAACTACGTTTTCGATAACGTCAACATTCCTTCCGTACTCAACTATTTGGCAACAACCGCCATTATTCAAAACAACGATCAAATGGCGAAGAATTACTATCTCTACCGCGATAGCAATGACACGGGAGAATGGAGCATCCTGCCGTGGGACTTAGATCTCACATTCGGCCTGCACTTCATGTCGAACGACAGTATTCTGGACGACGTCATCTGGGCCGACAAGGACAACTTCACGACGTTCGCGGGCGTCACCATCTGGCCATCCCATCCTTTCGTCGGTGACCAAGAGCATCCCGCCAACCGCAACTGGAATCGGTTGATCGATGCCCTCTACGAAGTTCCCGAGTTTCGCGAGATGTACTTGCGCCGCTTACGCACTTTGATGGACGAGTTGCTGCAGGCACCTGGTACGGCAATGGAGAAGCGGTACTTCGAAACGCAAATCGATAATTACGCGCAGCAGATGGCGGCCGACGTACAGCTTGATTACGACAAGTGGGCCAATCCGTGGCGATGGGGCAATGATGAATCGTTTGCCGAAACCTTACAACGAGTCAAAGACGAATACCTGTCGGTTCGACGACGCCATCTCTATCAGACACACGGCGTCGATAATCTCGAGCCGGCCCCGTACAACGTGCTTGTTCCCGAGTTTACCGCCGCCAGCTACTTCGTGCCGGGCGATGATGTACTCGGAACGTCTTGGACAAACCCAATGTTTGACGATTCGCAATGGACGGTCGGTGACACAGGACTAGGTTTCGAAGATACACCACGTAACTTCACTGACCTGCTCCACACGCGTATCAAGCCCACGGAGATAGCGGCCGGTGGCACTTCCATCTACACCCGCATACCGTTCACGGTCGAAGACGTTTCCCAACTTGACAACCTGACGCTACGCATGAAGTACGACGACGGTTTCGTGGCCTACTTGAATGGAGTTGAGGTCGCACGCAGCGGTACGCGCACGAGCGGCGAACAGACATTCGATTCACGTGCCACGTCGCGATCAAACACATTGGCTGTCGAGTTTGAGAATTTCGTCCTCTCGGAACACCTCGACAAACTCCAAAACGGCAAGAACGTGCTGGCGATCCACGTCATCAACGCATCGCCAACAAACAACGATCTACTGCTAGTGCCCGAACTAATTGATGGCATTATTCTGAATACGGATGTAGCAGGGATTCCGCATGAACAGACGAATAACATCAGCATTGAAATCGGTTCGTCGTTGGACTATGCGCCTGCCAGCGGTAATGAGGACGAAGAGTATTTTGTCCTTGTTAATCCCAATACATTTGCCGTCGATGTGTCTGGCTGGTCAATTGCAGGTTCAGTCGCCACGACACTCGCCCCGGGCACCGTCATTGGTAGTGGGCAATCGCTTTACTTAACTCCCGAGCCGTCAGCGTTCCGTGCTCGTGCCACAAGCCCGACAGGTGCAGAAGGTCACTTGGTGCAAGCGATCGCCGGACACTTGCCGAACCAAGGTGGTGTGCTGCAGTTGCTCGACTCCGCGGGACGCACCGTGAACACTCTGCAATACATTGGCGGGGGACAATCGCCTCAACGTGATCTGCGCATCACGGAAATCAACTACAACCCACACGATGCGATGCCTGCCTTTGGAGAACTCGACACCGCCAACGACAACTTTGAGTTTATCGAGATCACGAACACGGGCATCACGGACGTTGACTTGACTGGTATGCAATTGGTAGAGATCGACGTAGCTGACGATACACAGGGAGTTGCCTATGCGTTCGCCGGCGGATCGTTAGCGGCGGGAGAACGTATTGTCGTCGTCAAGAACGCCACTGCGTTTGCGAGTCGATACGGCAGCACGGTGCCGGTCGCCGGTGAATTCACGGGTCGCTTGAGTAACGGTGGTGAGACGCTGACATTGCTAGACGCCGCCAGCGATGTGATCCATCAGCTTAACTACGACGATTCCGCGGCCTGGCCGACACTCGCCGACGGTCGCGGCGGAACGCTAGAGGTCGTCAATGCGCAAGGTGACTACAACGATCCCTTGAATTGGCAGTCATCATTTCAGCTTGGCGGTTCACCCGGCGCAGCATCGCCGTCGCTCTCGACGGACGTGGTAATCAACGAACTGTTGACCAACACAGCATTGCCCGACGTCGATCAGATCGAACTATTCAATGCGGGTGAGGCGCCGATCGACGTTGGCGGTTGGTATCTGACGGACGGCAACAACTTGACCAAGTTCCGTATTACTGGCGCGAACACGATCCTGGCACCGGGCCAATATTTGGTGTTCAACGAAACAGAACTCGGCTTCGGTTTCAATGGCAGCTCGGACGATGATGCTCGTTTGATAAGACCCGACGCGAACGGTCGGCCGGTCACCTACGCGGACGTAGTCGACTTCGGCCCGACGCTGCCCGGCGTTTCAATCGGGCGCGTGCCCAACGGCACAGGAGCGTGGCACACGCTGAACTCAACTTCCTTTGGCGCACCCAACGTTGGCGGAGTGTTAACAGGTGACCTGGATGGCAACGGCATCGTCAATGCCAACGATATTGATTTACTCTGTCGCGCGATTCGTTTTGACCAACAAGTTCCCAGCGGGGATCTCAACAGCGATGATACGTTGAATGAAGCGGACTTTGAATTGTTGATCGGTACCGTCTTGGCAACGACACCGGGCGACGCCAATCTCGATGGCAGTTTTACTTCAAGTGACCTCGTGCTCGTGTTCCAGGCCGGTCAGTACGAAGACGAGGTAACGGACAACTCCGGTTGGGCGACCGGCGATTGGAATTGCGACGGTGAATTCGGCAGCGCAGATCTCGTCAGTGCCTTTCAGGCGGGCAGTTTTGTTGCGGCTGCTCAGCCGAAGGCCATCACCGCCGACGCGATCGATGCAGTATTCACGCACGCCACCTGGCGACGCATGCGACGTGAGACGCTCGGTCGACGGTCAGAGTAGTGCTGCGTAAATGCAATGCAGGAGTTATCCCAAGATTCGGCAGAATTGTCTTCGTGACTTCGTGGTGAAATACATGGCTCGGTCGATTGTGCGTTGGAGCCAATTCCAAGCACCGTGAGAACCGCGGCTCGCGCCTTTCGGCGAACTACGCGGTGCGATTCGCTCACACGGTGAAATTGCTGCTATCATGGTCTCATTCAAATCACTCCTCTAGCAATGGGCTGGCACGCATGCGATCTCAATCGTCATGGCTTCATCTTGTCGTTTCAATCACGATCGCGGCCGCGGTAACGACGAGCTTACTCGCCACCGAACCGGCCCCGCTGCGAGCAAAGATCGATCCGCTTGCGCAACCATATCTCGACAACGATATCGTCTGGGGCATGGCAATCGGTGTGTTGCAGGATGATCAACCGACGGTCTTTGGCTATGGTCGTTTTAGTGAAACTGACGATCGAGTGCCGGACGGTCAGACAATGTTTGAAATCGGCTCAATCACGAAGGTTCTGACCGGTTTACTCCTGGCCGATGCGGTAACGCAGGATTACGTCACGCTGCAAGATCCAGCGAACAAGTGGTTGCCGGAAGGTGACGGCACGCTGACGTATGAAGATCAACCGATTCGGCTCGTCGATCTTTCGACCCACGTTTCCGGCTTACCGCGACTGCCAACCAACATGCGCAGGAAGAATCCCAAGGACCCGTATGCCGATTACACGCAAGCGGATCTGTATGAGTTTGTTCGCACTCACAAGCTCTCACGAGCACGCGGCGCAAAGATGGAATATTCCAATCTCGCTGTAGGGTTGCTCGGACAACTACTCGCCAACGCGGAAAAAACAACGTACGAGCAACTACTTAAGGATCGCCTGGTCAGTCCGCTAAAACTGACCAACACCACGATCACACTCACGGACGATCAACGACGGCGATTGGCGCCACCGCATACTGCTGATCGGCAACCGGCAACCAACTGGGCCATCCCGACGCTGGCCGGTGCCGGTGCCGTCCGCAGCAATTGCGACGACGTGTTGTCATTCGCCGCAGCATACTTGCACCCTCCGGAGTCTGACTTGGGCAAAGCGATTGAACTCAGTTGGAAAGTCCATCAACAGCCGGTCGCAGCTGGCGACTTCGCCATGGCACTCGGTTGGCATCTGGCTCGCGACGGTAGCACGCGCTGGCACAATGGACAGACCGGCGGCTATCATTCGATGCTGCTTGTCAGCCGCTCGCTGAATGCTGCAGTCGTCGTACTAACGAACACGGCTACCGGTGAAATTGACAAACTAGCCGAAGACATCCTGCGCATGCAGGCCGGCATCCCGGTGGAACCACGCAGATTCGACAAGGCGGTGAGTGTCGAACGCGAGATCATGCTGAAGTATGTCGGCAAATACCAGCTCACTCCGGATTTCATCTTTACGGTAACCGAATCCGACGGTCGGCTGATGGTCGGGGTGACCGGTCAACCAACATTCGAAGTGTTCGCGCGGAGTGATACGGAGTGGTTCTACAAAGTCGTTGACGCCACACTGACGTTCCAAATGAATGACGCCGGAAAATGCACGGCCGTTGAGCTATTTCAGAACGGTGTGCGTCAAACCGCCAGCCGCGTCGAATGAAGGCGCATTGATTCGGCGACTGGATATGCTTCCTTTCCTTCGTGGCTTTCGCGGCAACTTGGGGTACGGCCGGCGCAGGGCGACGCCAACTATTGCGACCGGTAACTGCGTGTGCCACAATCAGCCGCAAAAGTTGCCGTCGGAGGATTAGCAGTGCGCCGCAAGTTACGTCGTCGATCGCAGTATTGGGGCGAGTCGCTAGAAGCCAAAACGCTCCTGACGGGTTTGCTGGTCTCAGAGATACACTTTCATCCCAGCCCACCCACGGCCGCTGAGACCGCCGCCGGTTTCGACGAGGCGCAAGACTTCTCATTTATCGAGCTGACAAATCGCTCTCAGCAGTCGATTGATCTCGCCAACTACCGCTTGCTAACCACACCGATTGATGCGGTCGAGCGCGGCGTTTCGTTTGATTTCTCTTCAGCATCACCAACCGTGCTGGAATCTGGCCAGCGCGTGGTAGTCGTCGCGAACAGTGCTGCGTTTACGGAACGTTATGGTCTTAATGCAACGATCGTGGGTACCTTCGCCGGGCAGTTGCTGGACGACTCCACGGCGCAGGTCGCGCCGATTACGCTCGCGATGGGCAATCACATCGTCCAACGTTTTTCGCTCGATTCCACCTGGTACCCACCAGCAAATGGCGCAGGATATTCAATTGAGAGCGTTGTTCCCGAGTTGGAGGATCCGCACGCATGGTCGAGCGTTGCCGCGTGGTCACCGAGTCGGCAGATCGGCGGCACGCCGGGTAACCTACCCAACGCAGATCTCACGCCCGGCGATGCCAATGGAGATGGCCTATTCAATCAAGCGGATTTGCAGCAAGTCTTCGCCGCCGGAAAGTACGATACCAACCTGCCGGCATTGACTCGCGAAGGGGATTGGAATCAGGACGGCGTATTTGATTCGCGGGATCTAGTGCTGGCAATGACCCAATCGGTGTACGAGCCACTGACGGAACTGACCAGTGTTTCCGATCGGTATGAGCTCGACGAAGACCAGCCGTTGCTGGTCGACGCCACCCAGGGCGTCTTGGCCAATGATTACGCTAGTGACGATTTATCACCAAACGTGCGCGTCGTCACTCCACCTGCCTACGGTCAGCTCGACATGCAATCGGACGGGTCGTTCACTTACCTTCCCGCGCCCGACTACAACGGCAACGATACGTTTACCTACGTGGCTTACGATGGCGTGCGCACGAGCAACTTGGCAACTGTCGAACTGCTTGTGAGTGGCATCAATGACGCACCTTGGGGACGCGATGACTTCTTTTTCACACGCCCGGATACAAGACTTGAATTGACTGCTGAGACAGGGGTGCTAGCCAATGACGTTGACGTCGATCGTACGCAACTGACAGTCGAGTTAGCAAGCGCACCGCTGCACGGCGTCCTGACACTCAACCCAGACGGTAGCTTACTGTACGTACCGGCGAACGGCTTTCGCGGTATCGATCGGTTCACATATCGGATTAACGATGGCGTCGCGGTGTCAAACGCAACCACGGCGACGCTATCAGTTAATCCGCAACAGTTACTGATTAGCGAAGTTGCCGCATCCGTGGACGAGTCCTTCACCGACTATGACGATAACGGCTCAGACTGGATTGAGATCACTAACTATGACTCGCAACCGATTGACATGCGCGGCTGGTACTTAACCGACGATGCAGAACGGCCAAAACGTTGGCAAGTTCCAGTCACCCAAGTTATCGAGCCCGGCGCGTCACTGGTGATCGTCGCATCCGGCAAGGATTTTGTTGCGCCAACGGGCGAGCTGCATACGAACTTTCGCCTGTCGAGCGACGGTGAATACCTGGGCTTGATCGCGCCAGACGGTCAATCCGTTGTCTGGGAAACGGCAACCGCGTTTCCTGCGCTGAATGCAGATGTCTCGTGGGGCATGGCAAACGTCGGACTCACCGAGAGCGTCGTCGGTTCCACCAGCAGTGCCAACTATCAATTGACGGAATATTCCGATACAGCACCGTGGACGAGCGTCGCGTTCGATGACACGAGTTGGTCATCAGCGAGTGCTTCGATCGGTTACGCCACGACATCACTCGGCACGTTCGTACCAGGCTTCTCGACGGAAATGCGTAAGGTTGTCGGCGGACGCATTTGGTCGCTATCGTCAGCGGATGCGGCCGAAAGCCTATTTACCGGTACCGCAGATCCGCTCGACTACGTGGTCACAGCACCCAGCCGAGTCGTCGTACCGAACGTCAACTTCGGTGGCATCATCGCGGTCAATCCATCGGGCGATTTCCCCGAGGCGTTCCCCTACCCCGATGGCACGACGTTCTACACGCAGAACGACTTTGCGTTGCGAGCTACGGCGACCGTCACAATCCCGGCAGGAGACTGGTCAATCGGCTTTGGCAGTAGCGACGGTGGATTGCTGCGACTAGCTGGAGTTCCATTTCTCACGACGAAAGGTGAATCCGGCAGTGACGGACAATTGATCACCAACGATGATGAAATCCGATTCGAAACCACTCGTACCAAAGGCTGGACCACAGCGACGTTTACCGTTCCAACAGGAGGTTTGCGAACGACGCTCGAAGTCATCTCATTTGAGCGCAACGGCGCAGACTTTTTGGAAGTCGCGATCGCCAGCGGACATTTGACCAACACGCCA
>JAGQPK010000099.1 GCA_020426755.1 Planctomycetales bacterium | reverse complement strand
CGAAAGGCTTTAGCCGAATAGCGCTGGGTGCGCCGTTCACACTCCCGCAATTGACTCGCAAATGCCCCAAGTCGCGCAATACGGGAGGGGGATTCAGGGGGAGGGCGACAGTCGCCGAATCGGCAGCTGCACAGGAGCACGATCGACGCGTGGAGGACTACGCGTTTCTCTTCTCTCGTGCAATCTAAGCAGAGTGCCACTAGCGTTTGCCGCGGTCCTGTTTGCAGTCGACCCGCGGCGCCGATACAAACCGACGCTAACGCGTTGCGGCGAAATTGTAGTGTGATGACGAGCGTACGCTACATCAACTGACGAATCGGCTCTGCACCTTCCACTCCAACCAGTTTCTGATCCAAGCCGTTGTAGAAGTAGCTCAAGCGATCGGGATCGAGGCCCATTTGTGTGAGAATCGTCGCGTGCAAGTTCTTCACGTGAAAGCGGTTTTCGATCGCGTGATTACCAAGCTCGTCTGTCTTGCCGACCTGCCGGCCACCTTTGATTCCGCCGCCGGCCATCCACATCGTGAAGCCGAACGAATTATGATCGCGACCGGTTCCTTTTTCGTACTCGGCGGTCGGTTGCCGTCCGAACTCGCCTCCCCAGACCACGAGGGTATCGTTGAGCAAGCCGCGTTGCTTGAGATCTTTGAGTAAGCCGGCGATCGGTTGGTCCGTGTTGCCGGCATGATAGTTGTGGTTCTGTTCGAGATCGCCGTGCGCGTCCCAGTTCGAATCGTTGTGGCTGCCACCCGAGTAAATCTGAATGAAGCGCACACCTCGCTCGACTAATCGACGGGCCAGTATGCACTTCCGCGCGAAGTCGGAGGTGCGTGGCTGATCCAGGCCATAGAGGTCGCGGACATGTTGCGGCTCGTCCGCTAAATCGACTGCTTCGGGCGCGTGCTGTTGCATCTTGTAGGCGAGTTCAAAACTCGCAATCCTGGCCGCCAAGTTACTATTGCTCTCGCGCAAGTCGGCCAGATGCTCGTGATTGTACGACGCCAAACCTTCGAGCAAACGCTGCTGAGCGGTCGCAGGCATTCCCGCCGGAGTGGCCAAGTCGAGAATCGGTTCACCGGTCGGTCGCAGTTGTGTACCCTGAAAGGACGCCGGCATGTAACCGCTTGACCAATTCTTGGCACCACTAATCGGTCCGCCAGTACGATCGAGCATGACGACGAAGCCTGGTAGATTTTCATTCACCGATCCCAGGCCATAGTTGACCCAACTTCCCAGACACGGATGACCGGAAAGTAGGCGTCCGGAGTTCATCATCAACATGGCTGAACCGTGAATCGGCGAGTCGGCATACATCGAGTGAATGAAGCCGATTTCGTCGACGCAGGTCGCCAAGTTGGGAAACAGATCACTGACCCACTTACCACATTCGCCGTACTGTTGGAACTTCCATTTGGGTCCCACCACGCGACCTTCGCTCTTTTTTCCACCACGGCCGAACGTCTTCACCGGCACC
The DNA here is from genome assembly GCA_020426755.1 of Planctomycetales bacterium. Taxonomy (GTDB): domain Bacteria; phylum Planctomycetota; class Planctomycetia; order Pirellulales; family Pirellulaceae; genus JAGQPK01. The sequence goes on along the minus strand of JAGQPK010000099.1, from coordinate 9,970 downwards.
GTCTTGCCATCCAAGTCATACAGGTTCGGCTTGTAGTCGAACGTATCGATATGGCTGGGTCCGCCGTACATGAACAGAAAGATGACGCTCTTGGCCGGCGCATCGAAATGCGGATCACGTGGCGCCAACGGATTGGCCAAACGCGTCACACCGTCGGCGGCATGCGTTTGTTGAGCTAGAAATTGCGACTCGAGCAAGCCCGCGAGCGCTACTGACGTGAAGCCGCCACCGGCTTGCCAGAGAAACTCGCGTCGCGTCCTGCCACAGAATTGTCGGTGGGACATCGCTATTCCCTCTCCGTTGGAAGATGACTAATCGAGGTAGATGAGTTCGTTCAGGTTCAGCGTCAATAAACAGAAGAACCGCTCGGCGTCTGCTCGAGAAACGTTGTCTTTAGCTTGCCAATCGTGAATCAACTGGGTGCCGCGTGCGACTTCGGCTGGTTCGACGGGCCGACATGTTGCCAGTTCGATGGCTGCCTTAACAAAATCACGCTCGTCGTGATGGCCCTCACGATGCAGTCGCTCTGCCAATCGTTGAGCCTGTTCATTGAAGAATCGACCGTTGAGCGTGGTGAGTGCTTGCGTCGGAACGGTGGTGGAGAATCGCACGGGGCAGCTTGCGTCGGTGTCCGCGGAATCAAAGCTACTGAGCACCGGATCCGCGATGGAGCGTTTTACGAAAACGTAAACGGTGCGGCGCACCTGATCGGCTGGAGCCGACTTGCCCCAAGCATCTTCCGGTCGAGAAGATGATTGCAGAACTTCATCCGGTATCTGCGAATAGACGCTGGGGCCGTGCATCTTGGCGTTCAATTGTCCGGTAACCGTCAAAACCGTGTCCCGTAGTTCTTCGGAACTTAGCCGACGCATATCGAACCGCCACATCAAGTTGTTCGTCGGATCGACATCAAGTGCCACGCCATTGTCAGCAGATGACATCCGATAGGCGCGCGAAGTAAGAATGTACTTGTGTAGCCACTTGAGTTGCCAATCGTGCCGAATCAATTCAGTCGCCAAGTAATCGAGCAACTCGGGATGTGTCGGTGCGTCGCCGTAACGACCGAAATCGCTCGATGATCGCACCAAGCCACGACCGAAATGGTATTGCCAGACGCGATTGACGATCACGCGGGCCGCCAGCGGATTGTTGCCGTCAACCAGCCAGTTCGCAAATAGGGTACGTCGACCGGATGAGTTAATGTCGTCCGGCAATGGCTCGACTTCAGGTGTGCCGCCACCCAAGATTTGCGGGAACCCCATGGCGACCGGTTCGCCCGGTGCACTCGCATTTCCGCGGATCAGCACAAACGTCTCTGGGGCCTCGCGACCATTCTCCTTAATCGTCAGCGCCTGTGCCGTACCTCGGACGCGCCCGTTTCTCATTCGACGCAATTCGCGCAGCGCCTCTTCGTATTCCTGCAATTCCTCCGGAGCCAACACGTCGGGTGCGCGTTTGCGCACCATTTGCCGCCGAACATTCGTGTCAGCCGCATCTTCCTTTTCAGGATTCGAGAAGGACGCATACACGGTTTGCTCACAGCGACTGACGACCGCCTGTAACTGTTCGAGTTGCGTCTTGTGGTCGCGCATGCGCAGTTCGTGCATGGCGATTTCCTCGGGCGAAGCAACTTCGGTTTGTGTATTGAGGGTGAAGGCCGTCTTCTTAAAGCCCGCGACGCGAATGTCCTTGTAGATATTGTGGAAGAAGGCCAGCATCCGGTAGTAGTCGGCTTGCGGAATGGGATCGATCTTATGATCGTGGCAACGTGCGCAGCCCATCGAGGTGCCAAGAAACACCATGCCCGTAGTCGCCACGACATCATCCAAACTGTCGTAATAGGCTTGCTCCGGATCTGCCGGCTCGTCGTCCCAGATGCCAAGCCGATAATAGCCGGTGGCGATCAGCGTGCTCGTGCTGCGATCACTCAACTCATCACCGGCAAGTTGTTCGCGCACAAAACGATCGTACGGCAGGTCGGCATTGAACGCCTCAATAACATAGTCCCGGTACCGCCAAGCGTTGGGCTTGGGGCCATCGCGTTCGTAGCCGTTGGTCTCGGCGTAACGGACAAGATCCAACCAGTGTCGTCCCCATTGCTCACCGTACTCGGGCCGTGCCAACAAGTTGTCGAGGTACTGTTCGTAGGCCGACTCGCTTTGGCAACCAGTGAATTCTGCAACCTCCTCGGACGTGGGTGGCAGGCCCAACAAATCGTAATGAAGTCGCCGTGCCAACGTGCGAGCAGTTGCTGGCGGATTGGCCACCAGGTTCTGTTCGGCTAACCGACGTTCGATGAATCGGTCGATCGGATGTACGACGGGACCGGCAACTCGGAGTGATTCTTCCGTCTGTTGAACTGGTGGAGGCGTCAGCTGTTGTAGCGGCTGGTAGGCCCAATGAGGCGTGTCGTCGGCGGGCCGAGTGTGCGCGTCGTGCTTGGCGGGAGCAGGCTGTTCCCCGGGAGTCCATGGGGCACCGCGCTGTACCCAGTCTTCGATCAGCGCAATCTCATCCGCAGGCAATTGGCCGTTCGGCGGCATCTCCAGATCTTCATAGCGGATTGCTCGCAGAAGCTGGCTGTCTGCGAGCGACTCGGTATCGATCGTCGGGCCCAATTCACCGCCGGCGATCAAGAACGAACGGTGGTCGAGTCGCAATCCGCCGCGTTGTTTCTCTGGGCCGTGGCACTTCAGACACTTGGCGGTCAGTAGTGGCCGAATCTTCTGTTCGAAGAATTCAACGTCGGCGGCGGACGGCGTGGTTTGCTCCTCTTGAACGTCCGCCGGAGACGTTTCCTGCGCTGCTAACGTCGGCAAGTACGCAACGAACACGGCCAAGACCAGCAGAGTCCGGCCGCACGTCCACTTTTGCGAATGACGCTTCGACGTATCGAGCGCATGACTTGTTGTCAGCGGTAGGCGGCAAGTCGTCATAGGCAAGTGAGTTCCTTACGTGTGACTAGTCACAAACGAACGACGGGGGTTCCAGCCAATTTTAATCGGAGCGTCGCGCGGGGAGGGCATCAATGTCCACAAAGGTGTGCAGCGACAGCCAGTCCAGGTGGGGAGTGCCTCAGTCGAGTACTCTAACCTATTGTGACAACTTTCGCGGGTGTCTCAAGTCCGATCGCTGCAGGTGCTGTGGCCCGTATCGCCACACTCGTTTCGCGGCCCCAGCCGCTCAGGTATAATCGCCGAAACTCGAAGACCGAGTGTGATCATGCTCGGTGTTTGAGATTGCCGCAACGCGCTAGCGTCGGTTTGCCCGTTAATTGGGTGTCCACCGTGTGTGGGAACGGCGGCTAGCGTCTTTCGGCCACTTCATTTTGACAAGCAGGCGCGTTGATCATGCTCGGTCATTTAGGCCATTCGGTCGCTCGCACTCAGCAGTCGTACGGTTTCGCCCTCGACATTTTTTCTAATCGTTACCTGAGAGGAGGCCCCCTCGCATGTCCACGTTGGGTTTAGCAAGCTTGCAGGTCAAAACGATCGACCACGTGACGCTTGTCGTCAAGGATCTGGAGCGCAGCCGCCAGTTCTACGAGAACGTGTTGGGGATGACGCCGTCGCCGCGACCAGACTTCCCGTTTCCCGGCCTCTGGTTCGAAGCCGGCCAGACGTGGATTCACATGAACGTCGAAGGGCCGGAAGCCGGCCCAGCCGGCATGGTACCGTTTGAAGGCCTGAGTCCTTCGCGGGGCTTTCACATTGCCTTTATGGTCAACGACTGCGATGCAGCTGCCGAACGACTGCGTGCGATGGGAGTCACGATCGTCACCGGTCCCCGTCCGCGACCGGATGGCGCGCGACAGTTGTACATCTATGATCCCGACAATTACCTAATCGAGATCACATCGCCGTAGAGTTATCGTGATGGCGACGCGTGTGGAGTACATCGAAACACGTTCGCGTCGGTTCTGTTCCAGCGGCGATACCTATCGGCAGTGGGAACCGCGGCTGGCGCCTTTCGGCGAACTACGTCACGCTGCCGGTTAGTCGACGTGACAACAAACGCACGTCAATGCAAGAACAAACGTTCGTCAATTCACTTCGACGATGCTGGCACCGAATGTGAAACCGCCGCCGAACGCACACAATCCAAACCGATCTCCACGGTGAGCGGCCGGGAAGATCTCGGACAGGCACAACGGGATGCTGGAAGACGACGTGTTGCCGTGGTTGCGAATGTTGCTGTAAACCCGCGGGGTGATGCGGCTTTGAATCGCATCGAGAATCCGCTGGTTCGCTTGATGAGGCACGATCAAATCCAACTGATCGACATTCATGCCACGCAACTGACATGCGCGGTTGAGACTGCTGACCATCGTTCGCACCGCTTCGCTGAAGACCTTTCGACCTTGCATTTGAATAAAGCCGTCATGCAGCAGCGGTACCGAAAGCACTCCGCCGACGTCGCTCTTGGCGGAAAGTTCTGGACGATGCAAACGTGCGCGGGCCCGTTCGAAGTCAGCTTCGCCGTACAGCACAGTCGCGGAAGCGGCGTCGCCGAACAGAATTGCCGTGTCAAAGTCATCGGGATCCAAGAGTGGCGAAAGCACTTCTGTCGTGACGACCAGTACTCGGCCTTGCGGTCGGCTTTGCAAAAAGTCGTAGCCGGCCTGCAACGCGTACAAATATCCGGAACAGGCGGCGTTGATATCAAAGGCCTGCACCATCGCTTCGCCCTTGCCCGCAGCGAGCCGATTAAGCACGCGGCAAGCCATCGACGGCGTAACGGAGGTGGGGCTCGTTGTGCTGCAAACCAGTAGATCCAGATCGTCGAGAATCAGGTTCTCTTTCTCCAGAACTTGTTCGCAGGCACGGGCGGCCATGCTGATGGCATCTTCATCGGCGATGACCCAGTTGCGTGATTCGATACCGGTGCGACGGACAATATCCTCGCCCGTGCGATCGTCATGCACACGCGGGCTGCCGTATGACAACAAGTCGGCATTACGAACCAGACGGCTGCCTTCGACAGTCGTGATCGAAGACATGCCGACGTCGAATTGTCGAATGCCGTCTTCGCTGCGTGGCAGAATCAAACGTCCGGACTTGGGCTTGGCCGTGATGACCGGCGTTGCCTCACGCGGAATGGCCGCCTGCTTGCGAGTCGATTCGGCCGTGCGTTCAATCCGTGCGATGGGTTCGCCGACCAAAACACTTGCGCCGTTCTCGGCCGTCAACTCGAGCACAGTGCCATCGACCGTGCTGGTCATATCAAACACGCTCTTCGACGCTTCCACCGAGGCCAGCGGGGTACCGCGCGTCACCGCGTCGCCAGGGGACACGAGCCACTGCACGATTTCGACGCGATCATCGGAAGGACCGGAGCCGATTGCAGTGATAACTTCGATACCGTCGTCCACATGCTGCGGTTGCTGCCAAGCGATGTCCAGATCCAACAGTTCGGCAGCGACATTTAGCACGCGTTCGAACGTCGGCAGCAGTTCCAGTTGGTTGCCAAAATGACACGGGATGTGGGTATCGGGCCGCGCGATGCGGCGGCAAGCGACCGGCACCCGTGCTTTTTCGGCGACCGTTGCCACGACCTCGCTACCAAACCCACCCGTGTGATTGTCCTCGTGCACGACGATCAGGCGAGCTGTCTTTTCGGCCGAGGCGATGACGGAGCGTTCATCCCACGGTGATAGCGATCGGAGGTCGATCACCTCTGCGGCGACGCCGGCGCGATCCAAAGCTTCCGCTGCACGATCACAGATCCCGACCGTGTTGCCCCATCCGACTAACGTCAGGTCGCGCCCGCCTCGTAGCTTGCGGGCCGGGCCGATGGGAACCAATTGTTTCGTGAGATCCCGCGAGGTGGCAACGCTTTCATCGTTGAGAATGGCCTTCGGGTAGAGCATCAGCGTCGGTCGCTCGCTCTTGAAAGCCGCGTTCAACATACCGGCAGCATCCGCCGCGGTTGACGGCATAAAGACGTCGAGACCGGGTATGTGGGCCAACGTGGCTTCCGCGGTCTGGGCGTGGTAGGGGCCCAATCCCGGTCGATACGCACCACAGGCAGCCAGCACAATCACCGGCGACTGCCAACGTCCGGCAGTGCGCCAATACATCGTCGCCAGTTCGCTAATGATCTGGTTGTAGGCCAGCGGCAGGAAATCGGCGAACTGAATCATCGCCACAGGGCGCTCGCCCGCCAACGCTCGACCGATTGAAACGCCGAGAATCGTCGATTCAGAGAGCGGCGAGTTGATTACGCGACCGGGGAATCGTGTGCTCAAGCCGCGCGTCACACCAAATACGTCGCCCTTCGGATCCTCAATATCTTCACCGTAAACCACGACGCGTGAATCGTTGGCGAGACGTTCCTCCAGCGTGTCGCGAATCGCTTGACGCATCGTCACTTCAGCCGGACCTTCACCTCGAAACTCACGTGACGGATGAGTGATCTCGACGGGCAAGTTGCGTTTGGCACCTTGGTCTGCAGTCGGCTCGGCGGCACCGAGCGACCCGCGTTCGGCGTCTTGCACAGTGAGCAGTACATCGCGACGGACATCGCCCAGTTGCTGATCGGTGGCCCCCGCAGTGCGTAGATGTGTCTCGAGTACGACCAATGGGTCGCCCTGTTGTGATCGCTGCAAGTCGTCGCTGGGACGATATACCGTTTGGTCGTCGGCACTCGTGTGACTGGTGAGCCTTTCGACGTCGAGTACCACGATGGCGGGTGCTCGCTTATCGCGGATCCGTTGGACGATGGGACCAAGTGTCGCGCGAGCGGCCAGCGGATCGCGGCCATCAGCACGAGTCACCGGGATGTCCATAAAGCGGTTGACCTGCTGATCGCCCACTTCGAAGAACGTTTTGCCCGATGTGGGTGTTGAGATCGCCCAGCGGTTATTCTCTACCAAGAACAACACGGGCAAGTTACGTCGCGCCGCTTCGCCACACGCCTCGTAAAACTCACCTTGCTGAGTCGTGCCGTCGCCAATTCCGCACAACACAAGCGGGCGACTGGGTTGCTCACGGATCGCTTCGGCCACGCCGACCGATTGCAACGCATTGTTGCCGACCGGCGTTACCATACTCAGGATCTTCAAATCGGGATCGCTGAAGAATGCGCTCATGCGCCGTCCGAGCGACGAAGATTGAGCGTTGCATAACAAGCTATCGAAGAACTGACGTGGCGCGATGCCACGCGCCAGCAGGAGCGCACGCGAGCGGTAGTGACAATGCAGCCAGTCGTCTGATGTCAGCCATTCTGCCAGCACTGCAGTCGACTCATGACCGCTGCCAGACAGTTGGAAGAACGCCTCTCCGCGCGTAGTGATTTCCTGCTCTATACGATCGATTTGCCGCGCCATGTACATGACGCGGTAGAGGTCGAGCAATTGCGGGAGGGTAAGGTTCGACATTGAACATCCGTGTCTAGGTCGATTGAGGCCCGAAGATTTGTAGTCGATTCCGTCGTCGGAGAAAATCCCAATCCGAACGAAAGCGTCGAACAGCGTCCGCGACAACGGTCAATTGAGTACCGTGACGAGGTGCAAGCGAGTCGGGTGTTTGATTGTCTTTACAGAGTCAATTGCAGCTGGGGATGGGTTGTGTCGTCGCCCCGCTGCTAGTTTCCGTGTGAATTGGGAACATGGCGACTTTGTTTTTGTATCGACCGTCCAACCACAGAACTCATTGCGAAAGTTTGCGGCGATTAACATCAAAGCGCGAGCGGCGCTGGTGTCAGCTTGTTTTTGATAGCAGCCATCTACAATTGTGTGTAAAGTGTAAAGACGGTATGCGAACAGAGTTTTAGCGGCTGGAGTCTGGCAACAATGGGGTTGATGGGAAAGTGGCGACGTTCCCCTAAGGCACTCGAACAACTCGAACAACGGGCGATGATGGCGGGCGATCTACGCATCGTCGAGCTGAATTATGAACCGCACGCGGCACTCGTTCAGTTTGGTGAACGTGATGCGTCGCAAGATTCGTACGAGTTTCTAGAAGTGATGAACGTGGGCGATGCGCCGCTGGAGCTCGCCGGCTATCGGATAACTGACGGCGTTGACTTTGATTTCGCTGCTCAGACTCTACAAGCGGGGAGTAGGCTGGTTGTTGTCAACAGCACGAACAGTTTCACGACGAGGTATGGCACAAGCGTCCCATTGGCGTTGGGAGACGATGGCAACGGTGGCAAACCGAGTCAGTTCGGCGGGAATCTCAATGACAACGGCGAGCAGATCAAGCTAAAGGCTCCCAACGGCGACACGATACAGAACTTCAAGTACTACTCGGCCGGCGAGTGGCCGCTGCTGGCGAAGGGCCAAGGGGCCGCGATCGAAGTGCTCGACGTGCACGGCGATTTCGATGACCCGAAGAACTGGCAGGCGACGGCTGAGTACGGCGGAAGTCCAGGTTACGCGGCGAGCGCCATTCCGGGCGAGATCGTCATCAACGAGATCCTGACGCACACTGATCTGCCGCAGATTGATGCGATCGAGATTGCCAACCGGACGGGTGCCGCCGTAGATATGACGGGCTGGTATCTGACGGACTCGATTTCCAACCTGTTCCGCTACCGTATCTCAGGTGCGAAGAGTGTCATCGCGGCGCACGATTACGTTCAGTTTAATGAGTCTGAACTCGGGTTCCGTTTCAAGGGTCAAGAGGCCGACAACGCGTTCTTGATCGCTGCCGATGCGAGCGGTCGCCCGACGCGGTTTGTGGACGCGGTGAGCTTTTCTGCGGCGCAGAACGGCGTGAGTTTCGGTCGCTGGTCCGACTTGACCGGCGAACTCTTCCCGATGCAGTCGCTAACCTTCGAAGACCCTAATTCTGGTCCGTTGATCGGTGATGTGGTCGTCAGTGAAGTGCATTACCATCCGAGCAATCCTCCGGCGGGAGCGACACTCAAAGAAAACGAAATGGAGTTCCTGGAGCTGCACAATCGCACAGGAACACCTTTGAATATTGGTGAATGGCGGTTGCGGCAGTCTGTCAATTTCACGATCCCGGCTAATACGATCATCGGGGCCCACGGGACGTTCGTCGTGGTCAGTTTCGACCCGGTTGCGTTTCCAGCGAAGACGGCAGAGTTCCGCAGTTTCTATCGAGTCGCGGACTCCGTGCAAATATTTGGTCCCTACAACGATGATCTCGATCCGAACTCGGATCTGCTGGACAACAGTGGCGAGACGATCATCTGGGAACGTCCCGAAGACATCCTGCAACTCGGACTGGGCTACGTGTTGGTCGATCGCGTGACCTACCGCGACGATTCAGGGTGGCCCGAAGGTGCCGACGGTGACGGGTTCTCGCTCACACGAAATCAGCTCGAGGCGTACGGGGATTTCGCCAGTTCGTGGTCCGCTGCGACCCCCACCCCAGGCACGATTGGTCTGCCCGGGGATGCCAACGGCGATGGCAGGCTGGACGGCACGGACCTGTCACTTTTCTGCACCGCAATCAACCTGGGCATCGGCGATTCGAAGTATGACGTTAATCGAGACCAGGTCGTCGATCACCAGGACTTCCGAGTACTCGTGAAGGATTTGTTGCACACCACATTTGGCGACGCGAATTTGAATGGTGCTTTCGACAGCAGTGACTTGGTGACGGTGTTCGCGGCCGGCCAATACGAGGACGCCATCCCCGGCAACTCGACTTGGGCCACGGGGGATTGGAACTGCGATGCTGAATTCAATACGGCCGACTTGGTGACCGCATTTCAGGAGGGCGGCTACGAGGCGGCAGCTGCGGCAAGAATCGCCGAATTGAGTTCCCCCCCCGTCAGCTCGCTGCCAAGTGCAGACAGTGTCGACGTTGTCTTGGCGGGCCTGGCGACGGGAAAGCGGGAGCGACGTGAGAATCACGCGTTTATTGCGTGATTTGCTACGGCCTGCGGCTGTCCCGAGACACGACAGCAAGGGCTTGTAGATCTTGACCTTATGGCGACCTAGACCTAGACTGCCGTGTGCGAATTTGCCGGCCCGCGGCTTGGGGTATCGCCGTGT
>JAGQPK010000999.1 GCA_020426755.1 Planctomycetales bacterium | reverse complement strand
GCGCATATCTAAACTGAGTGCCATTTGGCTGAGCTGCGGCGAACTAACTCGTTCTTACGCAACTTGTCGGGGCAGATCTTCCGCGACTTGTCCATCGCGCACTGCAACGACGGAGATACCCGCGGCATTGGCGCGGGCGATGAAGTCGGCTTCGTCAATCAGAATCGTGCGTTCGGCCTCGATGGCCAACACGCGACCGCCGGCTGCGGCCATCGTTTCTAGCGTTCCCAAACCGACGGTGGGCACGTCAAACCGCATGTCTTGCTGCGGCTTGGCAACCTTGACAACCGTGAAACCGCCGGCCGGACAGAGCTGACCGGCGCGACGAATGCATTCATCGGTGCCTTCGACCGCTTCGACCGCGAGTACGGCTTGACCTTTCACGGCGACGCTTTGGCCCACATCGAGTCGTCCCATTTCACGGGCCAACTGCCAACCAAACTCAATGTCCTTACGCTGACTGTGGCTGAGTCGTCCGCCACTGAGTTGTCCGTATTTCACGAGAAGCTCCGGTGCAAAATCGGTGGCAGGCGCGAAATGAATGCCATGACTTGCGAATGCGTCGACCATGCCGCCCAGAATCGTGTCGTCTTTGCGATCACGCGAATGAGTGACGAAGTGAGGATAGAAGTGACGCACAAACGTCAGATCGGGTAGATGCTTGAGCCAATACAATTTGCGAAACAAGAGCACCTTGTGAATCTTGCCCGCCATTGTCGCCTGCTGCACTTGATGCCGCTGAAAAAAACGAATCGCAGCACCGAGCTTCGCCAAGCCGACCGGTTGAAATGTATGGCACAGCGCACGCAGTTCGTCGCTCGCGTGATCCTTGACGCCCAAACAGTAGACGTCGCAACCTTGATCAATCAGCGCCCGCGCCACTCGCAGCGGAAAGTTGCCCCAGCCGGCAATCATGCCGACGCGCGGACGTTCGGTTGATGCTTGAGCAAGCGGCGTGAACGTACCGATTGTGGCTCGAGCTGAAGCAACCTGTTGCTGGGCAGCGTGCGGCGATGAGCTAAGCGGCTTCATTGGCGGAATGGGCTGCAGTGGAGGACTCGTCAGCAGCGGTTGTTGTGGGGGCGGTGAGGCGCGCCGTCAAGCGATCGACTTGGCGTTGCAGGTCACGAAGTTGTCGCCGCATGTCCGGCAACTTTGCGAACGCGGCCTGCTTGGCCATTTGGTCTCGTTCAGGTGTCGCAGGAATGCCGAGCACCGTAATGTCATCGGGCACATCACGCATGATGCCGGCCTTGGCACCTAGGATCGCGCGATTGCCAATCTTGACGTGATCTGGCACACCAACTTGGCCGGCCATCACGACATAGTCACCCGTGGTACTGCTACCGGCGATCCCGACCTGCGAACAGATCAGATTGTGTTTTCCCAAACGACAGTTGTGGGCGATCATGACCAGGTTGTCGATCTTGGTGCCCGTGCCAATCACCGTAGGCCCATAGGTGCCTCGATCGATCGTTGTGTTCGCGCCCACTTCGACGTCGGCTTCCAAAATCACGTACCCCAGTTGATCGCCACGCAGATGTTGGCCGCGAACAGTATCGTAGCCGAAGCCGTATGCACCAATCACGGAATTAGCATGGATGACGACTCGGTCGCCAACTTCTGTGTCGCGATACAGGACAACCCCAGGGAACAAGGTCACGTCGTTGCCGATCCGACAGCGGCCCATGATCACAACGTTGGCATGAATGGTCACGCGATCACCCAAAACAACTTCCGGGCCAATCGACGCACCCGCGTGGATTTGACAGTCCGCTCCGCACTTTGCAGAAGGATCGATCTGCGCGTGAGCGGATACCTGGGTAGTCGGTTCCACGTACGGCGGGCGAAAATGATTGACGATCGCCGCGAACGCCGTCCGCACTTGAGAAACACGGATCGCTGGTTTACCTACCTCGGGCCAATCCGTCGGGATGATGACTGCACTCGCAGCAGACGTTGCAATCCGGTCGCGCAACTTCGTGTGGTCGACGAAACTGATTTGTCCGGCAACCGCTTCTGTTAAGATCTCCGTTCCCTGGATCGGCAGCGATGCATCTCCATCCAAGGTTCCTTCTACGAGTTGCGCCAACTGACCGAGTGTTGTCATTGCCATGAACTGCTGCCCTCAACCACAGAGTTAGTTTCGTTCCACTCGACTGACGCAAAGGTCGCTGCGGTTGCCGATCCGTCCGACCACGCCGCTTCCCCACGAAGATCGCCGCCCATAGAAGTCAGGGATCGTAATGAGATTGCCCAGACCGGGCAAGATCGATTGGTGCTAGCGATATGTTG
>JAGQPK010000998.1 GCA_020426755.1 Planctomycetales bacterium | reverse complement strand
CTCGTGCACCCAATATGAAGTGCGCGGCTCTTCAGCGGCTTGTTTGCTGAAGTAACTACCAGCGCGCGAGCGCAAGTTAGTCGCTTTGCCAACATAGATGACGCGGCCGGCGGAGTCTTTCATGAGATAGACGCCTGGCTTCTGCGGGAACTCACGCACGCGCGCCGCTGCGCGACGAAAGCTGAAGTCGTGCGCTGGTTCACTCGCCGCTCCGGCGTCCACCGACGGTTCGCTTGCCGCAGCTTCCCCTAACGCAGTGTCGTCAGCGCTGTTGGCTTTCGGAATCGGCTCCGAGGGCGTTCCGGACGGTTCCGTTTTACGTCCAAGTGGCTCGTCCGCTTCTTCGTTCATCCGCACTCCCGCAACGGTTGAGTTCAAAAAGTTGTTCGCCCTGTTGGCTGACCGGGGCGTGCTTCCCACATTCGAGCAGGCCTGGGCCGCTGCGCGATGCATTTATCGTAGCGTCACGATGCGATTCGAACACGGCGTCGCCCGGGCAAATCCCCCCGCACTCGCACAGCCCCGGTGCTAGCGGTCACATTGACAGCTTGTAGCTGCTTGGCGATAACTGAGCGAATCCGTTCTATTCTGCAGAATCATTAGGAAGTTCCATGCCTCAGATTCAAGCATTTCGCGGCGTTCGTTACGACCTGGGACACGTTGGGGCGTTGAGCGACGTGATCGCTCCGCCGTACGACGTGATTGACAATTCGCTCCAGAACCAGTTGTACGACAAACATCCGGCCAACGTGATTCGGCTGATTCTAAACCGCGACGAACCGGGCGACGACGGCGACAACAACCGCTACTCTCGCGCCGCCAAATTCCTCCGCAATTGGCGGAAGGAAGGCGTGCTGTATCAGGAGGCCGACCCGGCGATCTATGTCTACCATCAGGTCTTCGATTATGCCGATCGGCCGCATACCCGCCGCGGTTTCATGTGTCGCACGCGGTTGGAACGATTCGGTGAGGGCTCGATCTACCCGCACGAGGAGACGCACGCGTCCGCGAAGGAAGACCGCCTGAAGCTGACGCGAGCCTGTCGCACCAACCTCAGCCAGATTTTTGGGCTCTACCCCGATCCAGATAACGAGGCCCAAGACATTCTGGAAGAAGCGATTCGCGAGATGACTCCGGTCGAGGCCGTCGACCATTTGGGCGTCGTCCACCGGATCTGGACCGTCACGGACATTAACGTGATCGGCCGCGTCACCGCCGTGATGGCCGCCAAGCCGACGTTCATCGCCGACGGACATCACCGCTACGAGACCGCGTGCAACTATCGCGACGAACTGGCCCAGGCGGGGACGCTCCATGAGGAACATCCCGCCAACTACGTTCTCATGATGTGCGTCAGCATGAGCGACCCCGGCATGATCGTGTTGCCAACGCACCGATTGTTCCGCGGATTGCCGCCGGTTAGTTCGGACGAGCTGATCGCCAAGCTGGGCGATTGCTTCACATGTCGCATTGCTGGCGAAGGAACGGATCTGGCCAACCCGATTTGGGAGCAGATCGAAATGGACGGGGACCAGGGCCAGATGGCTTTCTACTCCGCCGTCGACTCGCGCTGGGTTGTGGCACGTATCACATCGGTCGGGCGCGAGCGAATGGAAGCCGTCGCAGCGGACCGATCTGCCGATTGGCAGGGACTTGGCGTGAGCATTCTCCATCGCCTGGTGATGGACAACCTGCTGGGAGCCAGCCAACTGCCGAAGCCTGAATACGTCCATTTAGTCGAAGAACTGGTAGACTTCGTCAATCAGGATTCGCCGACCGAGCCCGAATACAACCTCGCCGTGATGGTCATGCCGGCCACGATCGATCACATTCGCGCCATCAGTGAACACGGGGAACGGATGCCGGCAAAGAGCACCTACTTCTATCCGAAGCTGCTCAGCGGTTTGGTTTTCAATCCGTTGGAGCCGTAACCAGGTGGTCCCCGAGACATTTCGGGATGGTCTTCGTTCGCCGAAAGGCGCTAGCCGCGGTTCTCGTCTGCGATGGGTACCCCGGGGCAGTGAGAACCGACGCTAACGCGTTGCGGCGCATTTCAAACCGACGTTAGCGCTTCACGGCGAACGTGCAGTGACGGGAGCGGATTGTTCCGCCGCCCCAGTGTACCCATCTCTTCTTAATTCCTTGGATAATCCCGGGAAGATTCCACGTGGAACCCGCAATCGGATTTTTTTATTGATTCCCAGTTCCACGTGGAACTCCTAGTTTAACAGGCGGCGAGGCTGTTTTCGGGAGTTCCGCACTGCATGCGGTTCAGTCGCGAGTATCTCGGTAAACT
>JAGQPK010000997.1 GCA_020426755.1 Planctomycetales bacterium | reverse complement strand
TCGCTTCCTCTTTGAAGTAGTCCCCAAAGCTGAAGTTCCCCAGCATTTCGAAGAAAGTGTGGTGGTAGGCCGTGCGTCCCACGTTATCAATGTCGCCCGTCCGGAGGCATTTTTGACAGGTGGTGGCGCGTGTGAACTCCAGTTTGACCTTGCCGAGAAAGTGCGGCTTGAACTGGTTCATTCCGGCCGGCGTGAACAGGACGGACGGGTCCCAGGTGGGCACAAGCACGTCGCTACGTTGACGTGTATGTCCCTTGGATTCGAAGAAGGCCAGGTACTTTTCGCGGAGTTCGTCGGTTTTCATGTAAGTTACGCTGTCACGATTGCGGTGTGCTATGTGCCGTTTACGGTATGCCGACTTGGAGTTGATAACCGAGAAAGTCGGCCTAAGTCGCCAAATAATAGCTGCTACACCAGCACTGGGCTAGGCTAAACGCGGCTTAGACCGGTCGCTGTCAATTGCCACCGCTCAGACTTGGCATATCACCGGTAATGATCCAGCAATTGGGCAATGCTCGTTTCAGTTCGCCGACGCCATGAGACGAAATGGCGGTGCCCTCGACGAACAGGCAGCGCAGCGACGGGATTCGCGCGAGCTGCTCGACGGCAGCATCCGTAATGTGCGGGCTCATCAAGTGCAGCAGCTGCAGGTGGGGCATCTCTGGCAAGACCGCCAATCCCTCGTCAGTGATGCGGGTGTCGCAAAGCACCAACGCCTCCAACTTGCTCGACTTCGCCAAGGCCGCCAGTCCCACGTCCGTTACTGGCTGGGCAACCGCGTCGTGGTCCGTTTTTGGCGGGGACTTGTCAACTGCGTCGTCGGCAGTGATCTGCCCTGGGAAGCTGTCGGCGATGCCGAAGCCGTTGAGCTGCGTCGCGGACAACCGGGGAGCGTGGCGATCCGACGATGATGTCGTTTGCTCGGAGAAGAGCGCACGCAGCTTGGGCAATTGGGCAATCAACTGCAGTGTCTCGTCGTCAAGCCGTTGGGCGGGCAGTCGTATGGTGTCGATGTGTCGGTTGAGTCTCCAGTTAAGGAACGCGGACGCGTACTGGGTGTCTTTGATTGGCGGGGGCTGGCCGCTAGGCGACCCGAGGAAACTCGATGCCTGGTCGCCAGTCGTGTCATAGTTGACAGCTCCCCCCAACATCTCGACGCGCAGATGGACTCGTTGTTCCAGTTGAATCCGATGGACCCAATACGCCATTGCCACGACAAACAACGTTGTCAGCAGAAACAGGCCGCGGAGGGTGAAGCGCCGAATGCGGTACATCAGGTGTCGCTCAAAGAAGGAACCGGTAGCCGGGCGACAATCATCAATGTCGCTTTATCGGAGGACGAATCGCCGGGAAGCGAATCGGTCGCCCGAGCTACCTTGGTTCCTTATTTTGGCGGCGCGACGACGAAGTTGCCACGCCAAATTGTCCGCTCGATCAATTATCGCTGGCCGGTCCGGCTCCGTCAGCGCTGTCCGAGTCGCCATTCGGGGCGTCACCCGAACTGAGCGCCGGCCGATGAGCGGCCATGACCTTGTCTTTGATTTCCGTCGTGATTGCCGGATTCTCAATCAAGTAGAGTCGGGCTTTCTCCTTGCCCTGCCCCAGTTGGATGTCACCGTAGCGGAACCAAGCGCCGCTCCGAACGACGACCTTCTGTTCGACTGCCAGATCCAGCACATCTCCTTCAAAGCTGATGCCGTCGGTATGCATCATGTCGAACTCGGCGACGCGGAATGGTGGCGCGACCTTGTTCTTTACCACCTTGGTGCGTACCCGCTGTCCCACGACCTCCTCGCCATCCTTCAGTGCACCGATGCGACGCACATCAATTCGGCACGAGCTGTAGAACTTCAACGCACGACCGCCCGGTGTGGTCTCCGGACTACCGAACATCACGCCGATCTTTTCACGAATCTGATTGATGAAGATGACGGCTGTCTTGGCCTTGGCAATCGCCCCGGTCAGCTTCCGCATGGATTGGCTCATCAAGCGAGCTTGCAGACCCACGTGTGAGTCGCCAATGTCACCTTCGAGCTCCTGCTTCGGAATCAACGCGGCCACCGAGTCAATCACAATGATATCCACCGCGTTCGACTTGATCAGCATCTCCGTGATGTGCATCGCTTCTTCACCGCTCGTCGGTTGGCTGACCAACAGCGTATCCAGCTCGACTCCCAGCTTCTTCGCCCACGTAGGATCCAGCGCGTGTTCCGCGTCGATGAACGCCGCAATGCCACCCTGCTTCTGGGCTTGAGCTACCACGTGCAATGCCAGGGTCGTCTTACCGCTCGATTCCG
>JAGQPK010000996.1 GCA_020426755.1 Planctomycetales bacterium | reverse complement strand
AAGCCATTGCTTTCTTGGTGGCAATCTATCGTCGCGCTGACGAATAGAACGAGTAGCAGCAACTGCGCAGGCGAGCAGCGCACAATCTGCGCGCTGCGTCAGGTTTGCCCTCCAGCCAAACACGCGTGAAGTGGTATAACGTGCCATACGGTGAACGTAACGAGCATTCACCGAGATTTCACGAAGTGCACGACGAAGTCACGCAGTGCACGAAGGAAGTCGGACCAGTCGCTGCTTGGGTAGTTCGCCGCTTGGGCAATTCACTGCTCGGGTAGCTCGCCGCCTGTGTAGTTCGCCGCAACGCGTTAGCGTCGGTTCGCAGCGAGATGAACCGTGACTAACACCTTTCGGCGCCCCAGAGTCTGGCGATGACGATGACATCGTGGGCGGTCGTTAAAAAATTACGCTGAGGCAATTCACGACGTGAATCTTCCGTCAACGAACGAGTAATGCTGCGAGGAGTGCGTAGATGAGCGATGCGTGGGTAAGTTCGGTGAGGAAGCTCTTTCCAGCGCTCGCCAGAACATTCAACGATTGTCCGGCTGTCTTTCTTGATGGGCCGGCCGGCACTCAGGTGCCGGAGGTTGTGATTCAGGCGATCTCCCGCTACTTACGTGAATCGAACGCCAATCTAGGTGGCACCTTCTTCACGAGCTGTGAAACCGTCGAATGGATGCGCGCGGCACATCAGGCGGTTGCCGATTTCCTCGGCACAGATGACCCGGATACGGTGGCGTTTGGCCCGAACATGACGACGCTAAACTTCGCGCTCTCGCGGGCGATCGCGCGGACCTGGCGCAAGGGAGATGAGATCATCGTCACCCGACTCGAACACGACTCGAATTTCACTCCCTGGATCACGGCGGCGCGTGAACAGGGCGCGCGAGTGCGATACGTTGACATTCATGTTGAGGACTGCACCCTGGACCTCGAATGCCTCCGCAGTCTTTTGAGTGACCGGACGCGATTGATTGCCGTGGGTTGTGCGTCGAACGCGACTGGTACTCGCAATCCGATCGAAGCGATCTGCCAATCGGCGCGAGAAGTCGGCGCCTTATCCGTGGTCGACGCCGTGCACTTCGCGCCGCACGAGCGAATCGACGTGCGTCGCTTCGGCTGCGATTTTCTGCTGTGTAGTGCGTACAAGTTTTTCGGGCCGCACCTGGGCATCCTCTGGGGCCGTCGTCAGCACTTGGAAAACATCACACCTTACAAACTGCGCCCCGCGCCTCATGCGCTACCGGGCCGCTGGATGACCGGTACGCAAAGTCACGAAGCAATTGCCGGAGCCAAGGCGGCCGTCGACTATCTGGCTACGCTGGGCGGCGCGACGTTAAGCTGTCCCGAGAAGGATCTTAGCCTGTCGTCCGCAGACCGTCGCACAGCGCTCGACGCCGCCTTCGAGAGAATCCAGTCCTACGAAAGCCAACTCATTTGGCAAATGATCGATGGCTTGAAGAGCATGCCGCATGTCAAACTCTGGGGTATCACCGACAGGGCGCGAGCCAGCGAGCGGTTGCCCACGGTAGCTGTGACACTTGCATGTCTCAAGCCGATCGAAGCGGCACGACGACTCGCCGCCCAAGGCTTCTGCGTTTGGCATGGCAACTACTATGCACTGCCGCTCACTGAACGACTGGGGCTCGAACCGGACGGGATGCTGCGGATCGGTGTTGTGCACTACAACACGAGCGAAGAAGTCGATCGATTCTTGACAGCAGTGGAGCAACTGTCGTGAGTGGCACCGCGGACGCGCATGCTGCCGTGAAGCCGGCGACATTGGCGGTCTATGCTCGCCTACTGTGTGGCTTCACGCTGGCGTTAACGTGCAGCACTTGGCGGCTCTGGACGGCCCAGACCCAATTCCCGCAAGTACCGTTGTTCGGACTGGCGCTACGTTGGCCGACGGTGTTTGACACTCTCGGTCTGCTCGTCTGGGGACTCGGTCTAGCTTGCGGTGTGTGGGGCGGAGCGAACACGAAGCTCGGTCGAACGGGCATGCTGATGGCTTGGGTCGCCTTGCTGAGCTTGATCGTGTCCGATCAACACCGACTGCAGCCGTGGGCCTACTTCTACTTGTTGGCCGCACCGCCACTGACTCTGCTGGCTGCCAGACAGAGCACCGCCTGGCTGCGAGCGCTCACCGCAAGCCTCTACTTCTTCTCAGCAATTAGCAAACTCGACGTGCGGTTTCTTCAAACAACCGGCGCGCTATTCTTAGCGACGCTGCTACAACGATTCGGGATCCACATCGGTGCCGATGCGGCTCGTTTGAGCTGGATCCTGCCGGTAGGTGAG
>JAGQPK010000995.1 GCA_020426755.1 Planctomycetales bacterium | reverse complement strand
GTGCGACCACGCTGAAGGAACGATTCGTCGGTCGATCTGGCTCGGGCCTGGCTAGTCAGATGTTACGAGTCGATACGGAGACGACAGAGCCGCTGGCGGTCGAGATTGAACAGCAGCTGATCGCACGCATTGCCGCCGCGATGCCCACTCAAGATGCGGTACTGATCTCCGACTATGACAAAGGTATCTGCACACCCAACTGCATTCGTGCCACGATCGATATGGCTCGGCAGCGCGGCATTCCCGTGCTGGTGGATCCCGGTCGCGGCCGCGACTTGACGCTCTATCGAAACGCCACGGTCATCAAACCAAACCGCAGCGAAACCGAATTGGCCGTGCACCAGCGGATCAATTCGCCGGCGATGGCCCTCCGCGCAGGCTCGGCGCTCTGCCAGCAATACGGCTTCGACATGGCGGTGATTACGTTGGATGCCGACGGCATGGCACTTACAAATGTGAGCGGCGCGGGGCAGATATTTCCGACCAAGGCACGCTCCGTCTTCGACATCACGGGGGCTGGTGACATGGTCTTGTCAGTGCTGGGACTTGGCTTTGCCAGCGGCTTGCCGGCAGACGTCAACGTGCAACTGGCCAATGCCGCCGCAGGACTCGAAGTCGATCGCACGGGTGTCACGCCTCTGACACGCAATGAGATACGTGCCGAACTGACTCACCATCAATTCAGCTCCCGCCGCAAAGTCGGCGACTTGGATCAGATTGCTCGTCAGACCGAAGAGTACCGTCGTCGTGGCAAACGCGTCGTGCTGACAAATGGCTGCTTCGATCTACTGCACGTCGGTCACGTGACTTATCTGGAAGAAGCGGCGGCGGCCGGCGACATCCTGATTGTGGCGATTAACAGCGATCGCAGTGTTCGCGAATTGAAAGGCCCGGAACGTCCGGTTATCGCCGAATTCGACCGCGCCGGAATGCTCGCAGCACTCAGTTGCGTCGATCACGTTTTGGTTTTCGACGAGCCCACGCCACATCGTCTACTCGAAGAAATCCGTCCTGACATTCTCATCAAGGGCGGCACCTACCGCGTTGATGAAGTGGTCGGTCGTGAAGTCGTGGAAGCGTATGGCGGAGAGGTGCAAGTCGCCGGCGTCGTGCCGGGTATCTCCACAACTCAAATACTCCACAACGTCCACAGCCGTACACTACAGCGCCCAGACGATGCGGCTCTTCCACAACGCAAAGCTGGCTAAACCCTGGCAATCTCGTTCAGCAGCCCGCTGGTATTTGATATCGGAGACTCGTGTATGCCCCATCGACTGACGATCTTGATTCCGTGCAAGAATGAGTCACTCAACATGCTGGCGTGCCTGCAATCGGTGGAGCCCATCGCAGACGAGATTCTCGTCGCCGATTCCGGCTCGACCGACGACACACTGGACATCGTACGCCGCTTTGATCGTGGCCGCGGCAAATGCCGTATTGTCGAGCGAGAATTCATTGATTCGGGTGATTTCAAGAATTGGGGGATTCCCCAAGCCGCGCACGAATGGGTGTTGGTGGTCGACGGCGACGAACGCGTCACTCCGGAATTGCAGCAGGAAATTCGTCAGCTACTGGCGGGGACACCCACGAAAGACGGTTATTGGATTCGGCGCCACAATCACTTTATGGGACACCCAATTCGCCACACTTCGTGGGGCCGAGACAAGGTGATCCGGCTCTTCCACCGCGATCTGGGCCGCTATCAGATTCACACCGATCATTCTGAAATCGACTTGCCCCGGCAACGCGTCGGCACGTTGCGAGGCCGACTCACACATTTTACCTGCTGGGACTACGACGCCTACTTGCCGAAGATGCTTCGCTATACCCAACAGCAGGCGCGCCTCTGGCACGCCCAGGGCAAGCGGCCCAACTTTTTCAAGATGGTCACTACTGGCCCGCTGCGATTCTTGCGCAGCTATGTGCTCGAACTCGGTTTCCTCGACGGCTGGGCTGGTTTTCAGGTTTCGGCGCTCACCGGCTTCTATTCATTCCTCAAGCAAGCACGGCTCTGGCAACTTACGTACGGCGGTAAGCAAGCCATTGCTGACACGGATAACGAAACATCGACGGACACTCCGCACATCTTGCCGATGCGATCCACGAAAGTCGGTTAGGTCGATGTCGCGCGTAGTTCGCCGCAACGCGTTAGCGTCGGTTTGCAGCTCGCTCGAGATTCCAAGTCACGTGAGAACCTCGGCTGGCGCCTTTCCGGACGCAGTTGAGACTACAGGCTAGAAAAAACGGGGAGTTCCCCTCCCGTCGCTGGCCTCCACTTCACACAGTTCGACACCGGGAGG
>JAGQPK010000994.1 GCA_020426755.1 Planctomycetales bacterium | reverse complement strand
GCCATGGGGTGACTTGGGCGTGGACGTGGTGATCGAGAGCACGGGTGTGTTCACCAGCCGCAAGAAGGAAGGCAAGGCCGGCTACGATTCTCACCTGGACGCCGGTGCCAAGAAGGTCGTGCTGAGCGCTCCGGCCAGCGACGAACCCGACTTGACCGTCGTGCTGGGCGTCAACGACGATCAGCTCACCAAGGACATGAAGTGCATCTCAAACGCGAGCTGCACGACCAACTGCCTGGCCCCCGTCGCGAAGGTGCTGCACGATTCTTTCGGTATCGAGCGCGGTTTGATGACCACGGTGCACGCTTACACCAACGATCAAAACGTGCAGGATCAACCGCATAAGGATCTGTATCGTGCTCGTTCCGCCGGCGTGAACATCATCCCGACGAGCACCGGTGCCGCGAAGGCCGTGGGCCTGGTGATCCCCGCCTTGAAGGGCAAGTTGACCGGTATCGCCATGCGAGTCCCGGTGCCGACCGGCAGCGTCGTTGACCTCACCTAGCCAAGAAGGTGACGGCCGCCGAAGTCAACGCAGCCGTCAAAGCCGCTGCCGAAGGCCCGATGAAGGGCATTCTGTACTACACGGAAGACCCGATCGTTTCGACCGACATCATCGGTGACTCGCACAGCAGCATCTTCGCCGCCCCGTTCACGCAAGTGATTCAGGACGACATGGTGAAGATCGTGAGCTGGTACGACAACGAGTGGGGCTATAGCTGCCGCACCGCCGACCTGGTCGCTCGCTTCGGCAAGATGTAGTCAATCAGCTAGAAATCGATCAGACAGATCAGTCGGATCTGTCTGATCGGTCAGATCCGTCGGACATCAGACTGATCGGTCGGATCTGTCGGACGATTGACCTCACGCTGCGGGCTTGCGACGCCCTGCGGATGTGCTGTCGTGCAGCCAGTCCTGCATCTTCTTCACTTCGCTCTTCCAACTCTTGCCAATCCGCCGTTGGCAGAAGGCGTCGAACATCAAATCCAACGTATCGGTTAGCTCGCGCAACTTCAGCACGCGATCTTCGTACGTGTTCTCACTTTTCTCTGCATTCCCAATCTGCGTGAATTTCGCACCGCCAACGCAGAATGATTCGGCCTGCAGTGCAAGATCGAATTGTTGATCACCGCGGACGATCGTGAGCCCTGCTTTGCGCGGGAGCTTGCCACTGCGAATTGCCTGCTCGGACTCGGGCAATGCGATCGGACACTCGGCTGAAATCGTTTCCTTGCCCGATTCACCCAAGGGGCAATCGAGCGTCAACGTGCGGGCGAACATGCAGGCGACTTCGGAGTCGTCGCCGAGACGGATTGTGTCCGACTTCGCATCGACGTGCCACCACAGCCATAGCAAGAACTCATTGCCCAAGTAGTCGTAGTTCTCCGACATCCCGTTCCACCACGTGACGTCGCCACCCATCTTATCCGGCTGGAAGCTGGCCGGGCTCAATTGAAACAGCGACTCGAGGTCGTTCTTTTGCTCCGCATAGTTCTTGGCGAGCTTGCCGGAAGAGATACGATCGAACTCGAGTCCGAACGATCGCTCTAGCAGATCGATACACAGCTCGTTGGCGGTTGTGCTGGTGCCGCCCAAATAGAGGACATCGGTCGCCGCATCCCAGAGTACGGGTACCTGCTGCATCCGGCGATACTTGCCGGTCGCCGCCTCATCAATACAACGCGCTTCAACGGCTTCGCGCGCCTCTTGACGCTGGGCTTTATTGGGTTTGCCGCTAGGATTGTCTACTGCCAACGCCTGCAACTCCATTTGGAGCCACGCGTTGCGAATCGGTCCAGGGATCTGATTCGTATCAATGCGAATGCCAAAGTGCAAGGCATCCCCGATGATGTTCTTTTCCAGATCGAAGCGCGTGTCCAGCAGATGCGCACCGGCAAGAAAGCCGACATTCGGCTGGTCGGGCGAATCACTGGAATGCGCGCCAATTTTGTGTTTCTCGAGCACCTCCAGATGCTCCTGCCCCAAAGCGCCGGTGGGGTCGTTCGTGATCCAATACCGTTCGAACGTCATGCTGCCCGATAAAAAGCCCATGCAGAGTACTCCGTGCGGCCTGAGTGGAAACACAAGACAACCATCACCCATCGACCGCCTGCTAGCCCGTAGATGACGCAAACCGTGCGAGGGCAGATGACGGAGTTTAGCGAAAATATTCCGACGGTAAACCGGAGCGCAGCGAAGGACTGCGGAAGCACGAGCAAGTTCGCCGAAAGGCGTTAGCCTAATGTCCACGTGCGCAGTTCCCCCTCCCGCATTCGACTCTCAACGGTCTTGAAACTCGCAGTAC
>JAGQPK010000993.1 GCA_020426755.1 Planctomycetales bacterium | reverse complement strand
TAACCGCCGAACCGTCGAATTCCGACTATCGCTTCGCCTTGGCGCGCAACGAACGGCATCGCTTCCTCTTCAGCCTGCTTTTCAACGACGAGTCAGCGGCGGCGGAACATTTTGCGCACGCCCGCAGCACCCTTGAACAACTCGTGCACGACTTTCCAGACGATCCCGACTACGCAGTCGAACTGGCTGACACGCTGTCCTTCGCCAGTACGCGACTGCCGACGATGACGAACAAAGAAGCGGCGGAACTGCTGCAGCGTGCGATTCAATCGTGCCAGCAACTGCGTGAAGCGTTTCCTCACGTGCCGGACTATCAGGCGTTATTGGCCACTGCGTTGCGAAATATGGCGCGGATCGAAGAATCACAGGATCATTGGGATGCGGCCGAATCGTGGATCTTGCAGGCCAAATCGACGAGCGAAGGTTTGACGGCGCGCTACCCACGGCAGACGCTCTATCCGACGATTCTCGTGCTGACCCTGCAAGAGCTCGCCGATCTAAAAACAAAACGCGCGGAAGCGGAAAATGATGCGAGCCAACTGGCCGCCGCGGTTCCGCTCTTGGAAGAAGCCATCGCGCGTGCCGGTTCGATCAAACCGAAGTCGCCGGCGATCGATCCCGCTCAGCTCGCGATGCAAGGTTGGCTGTATGAACGGCTCGCCAAAATCCAGCACAAGTTGGGGAATGAGCAGCAGGCCAATGACGCCCAGGCCGCGGCGGAACGAGTGCAACAAGCCGTTCGCGCGCTGCCGCCCCCACGTCCTCCACGTGACAACGAAGACCGACCACCTGCCCCACCTGAATCGCCCACACCTGGGCGCACTGAGTAACCACTCCTCATGAGAATCGACGACGTTCAGCTCTATTACTTGGCAATGCCGGAGATCAAAGACATCGGCGATGGCAGCCAAGACGCGCTACTCGTCCGTGTGCGCGCCGATAATTTAACTGGTTGGGGTGAATGCGAAGCTTCGCCACTTGTCTGTTTGGCGAATTGGATCTGTCCGATGTCGCATTCGGCATGCAAGAGCGTTTCGCACACCGTCCTCGGGCGGCGCATCGATACGCCCAACGATCTCGTGCAACTCGGTGACGAAGTTCGCGCGCAAGGTCTGGATATTGCCCAGACGGCACATACCTGGTCGGGAATCGAGATTGCCCTGTGGGATCTCTTGGGCAAAAAGCTACACGAGCCGACTTATCGACTATTAGGCTACGAGCGTGCATTTCCGAAAACGCCCTATGCGTCGCAGCTATTCGGCCAGACACCAACGGAAACCTTTGCGAAGGCTCAACAAGCACGTCGCGCCGGCTATCGCGCTGTCAAGTTCGGCTGGAGCGTCTTCGGTCGCGGTACCGTGGCAGCGGATCGCGATCAACTTTGCGCGGCGCGCGAAGGTTTGGGCGCAGACGGCATTCTGCTGGTAGATGCTGGCACGGTCTGGGGTGAGAACGTCGCCGCGGCCATCGAACGTTTGCCCGCGTTGCGAGAATGCTCGGCACATTGGCTGGAAGAGCCATTCGTCGGTGAGGCGTCCTTTGCTTATGCAGAACTGTCAGAACATTGTCATGGCCTAGAGCTGGCCGGTGGCGAGGGTGCCACAAGTTATCACGCAGCGCGCAATCTGATCGACAATGGCAAGATCGGTTTTGTGCAAATCGACGCCGGCCGCATCGGCGGACTGGCGCCGGCAAAACGCGTGGCCGACTACGCGTCTCAGCGCGGTGTCACCTACGTGAATCACACCTTCACAACCCATTTGGCGCTGAGCGCATCGTTGGCGCCTTACGCCGGAGTCGAAGCAGCAGAGATTTGCGAGTACCCAGTCGAGCCGACTGACCTGGCGCGAACACTCACCCGCGAAACGCTGGCCGTCGTTGACGGTCAGGTCAGCTGTCCTGAACAGCCGGGCCTGGGCATCGAGCCCGATCTGGATGTCGTGCGACGCTACTTAGTCGACACGGAGATTCGCGTGGGCGGTAAAACGTTGTATCGAACGCCAGATTTGTAAGCGATATCCTTCATTTAGCCGAAAGGCGCCAGCCGCGGTTCTCGCAGAATAGCCAGCGCCAATTCAAACCGACGCTAACGCGTCGCGGCAAACTTACGATCTCTAGATTGATTGAGGATTTCGGAATGACGAATGAACGAGTACTGAATGGAATGCTGAGACTTCAACATTCGCAACACTTCACTGGAATGAAGTTGCCATCGGATCTGAGCGTCATGGCGACTTTACGTTAAAGACTAAATCGCAGAGAGGCGAGACGTCGCAGGGACGCGAGTCATTCCGACGATTCGTCG
>JAGQPK010000992.1 GCA_020426755.1 Planctomycetales bacterium | reverse complement strand
CTAGCAGCGGAGCTGCCACGGTTTGATCGCCTACGCCAATTGGGACTCGAATGTTGGACGCAGCCAGCGGATTGGGCCAGCCGCGTCGTTTTTCCTCAATGGCGAATCGATCGCCTGCAGCCTCCCAAGTCGGAGCGAGTCTTGGCTCGATACGCTTGCCAATTTCGAATAGCTGATCGACGCTATACCCCGGCGGCGGAATCATCACACCAAAGATCACATTGCGATTTCCCTTCGGCAGGTAGTCGAGTGGTGGAAGCAGATAGGCAATCCCGGCGATCGTTACTGTGGCGAACAGGGCGGCCGTAGCAAGTCTTCTGAACCATCCGTTTAGCAACCATCTCACAACTCCTCCAAGAATCGTAGGCAAGTCGGTGAGTCGACGCATAGCCGAGGCGACTCGTGCGAGCTGCCGTCGGGCGCGATGCACGATCGTGCCTTCGGTGGCTGCCAGCGAGCCTACCACGGGCGGAACGTCCGTCGCGACTGTCTGTCGCGACTTGAGCAAGACGCCCGCTGCCGATGGCACGACGGTGAGCGAAACGATTAAACTCAAACCGACCGCCGCCATAATGGCCAGCGCGATATCGCGGAAGAGCTGTCCCGCTGCTTCTTCGATTAACAGCACGGGAAAAAAGACGATCAACGTCGTGAGTGTCGAAGCCAATACGGCGCCGCCCACTTCCTGTGTTGCTTCGTAAGCCGCCTTCTTCGGGGAACTCCCCGTTTGCAGATGACGAAAGATGTTTTCGATCACGACTATCGCGTTGTCGACCACCATACCAACGGCAAACGCCATCCCGGCCAGTGAAATGATGTTCACGCTCCGGCCGAGCGCCAGCAGAACCACAATCGTGCCGACCACGGAAAGCGGTATGGCGATCGCAATGATTCCAACGCTACGGATGCTTCTTAGGAAGGCGAGCAGAACAATCGTCGCCAGAATCCCACCCACCAGAATATTGCTTTGTACCAAAGCCAGCGCGTCTTTCACGTAAGTTGATGAATCCCATGTCTGGACGAGTTCCAGTTTTGCGTCATCAGCGAGCTGCCTGTCCGCTTTCAGAATTGCGGCCTGCTGTTCAAGCAAACCGCCCGGCCCATTCATCTTAGCGATTTCGGCCTGCAGTTCGCTCATCGTTTGGAGCATGTTGCCGCCCGCTTCCAATTGAAAATTGAAGAACGGCATCAGGTTCCCGCGCGCCCGCACCCACTCGTTCAGTTCTTTGTATCCGGCCTGCACAGTCGCCACGTCGCGGACATAGATGGGGCCAGCTTCCGTTCTCTCGATGACGAGACTTTCGATCGAATCAGCATTCTCAAAACGTCCTTGAGTGCGAACTCTCAAGTCGTTCTTCCCGTCGGTGATTTTTCCGGCGGAGTAGTTCGCGTTGTTGACTTCGAGAGCGTTGATCAGATCGGCATAGGTCAAGCCCCGGGCAGCGAGGGCTGCAGGGTCAACGATGATTGCAATTTCCGACTCGCGAGCACCCAGCATACCGACTTGCGAAACGCCCGGAATACGCTCGAACACCGGACGCATGCGGCGATCCATCAAATCGAACAACGTCGTGTTGTCGAAGTCCGGATCCGTGCTGCTCAAGCCAACCCAAGCGATGTAGTCGACGCTTTCTGGATCGACGGCATCGATACGCGGTTCGTCCACTCCTTCCGGATAACGTGGGACTTCGCTGAGCTTTTGGTCGACTTCGCTCATCGCCTTGTCGATGTCAGTCCCGGTGCGAAATTGCAACCTAACGGCACCTCGACCGCTACGAGCAATGCTCGTCATCGAAACCAGGTTCGTTACGTCGCCGAGGTATTTTTCTTGCTGTTCGATAACGTCGGATTCGATCTCTTCCGCCGACGCATTCTCCCATGCAGTTCCAACTGCGATGACCACCGAATCGACTTCAGGAGCCATTCGAATGGGTACGTTCCGCAACGCCAACATGCCAGCGATCATGGCCAGGATGACGGCGACAGCAACAGTGATGGGCTGAGCCACAGAGGCTTTGACAACGTTCATGGTTTTGGTTCCGGTGCGTCTCGTACGTCTTGTCGGCAATAAACTTTTGTTAAGGGAATGGGAGCTGGGCTCCGCCACAGACGCTTTACTTGTTGGCAATTTGGGATTGGAGGTCCGCATCACGCACCACGACGACCGCCTGTTCCGGCAGCAGTCGCTCGTTACCCTCTACGATCACTTCGTCCCCAGCGCGAAGGTGAGGGGACGCAATTGCGATGAGCGCCGGAGTCTCGAACAAGACTTGCACTGCATGACGTTTCGCGAGACTCGCTTCGCCA
>JAGQPK010000991.1 GCA_020426755.1 Planctomycetales bacterium | reverse complement strand
CGTCAACAACGCAGGATCCGACTGCCGGCCGTTTGATCGTGCAGGTCATGCGTCCCCGCACGTCTCTCGATGAGGAGAAGAGCGAATACCTGGCCGCGGTGATGTTGGCGGGCAGTTTAGCGATTGTGGCAAGCTGCTTTGCTGGATATCTGTTGGCCAAGCGGATCCTGTCGCCCATCTCGGCGATGACGCGCGAAGCGGAGCGAATTTCGGCCGAGCGGCTCAGCCAGCGACTGCCGCTCACGAATCCGAGCGACGAATTTGGCCGGCTCGCATTGACGCTTAATCAACTGTTCGATCGCATCGAACACGCGATGGATCGGATGAAGCGGTTTACGGCCAACGCGGCTCACGAGCTACGTTCGCCAATTGCGATCATGCGTACCGAAGCGGAAGTCGCACTGCAGGCCACGCGTTCAGGCGAAGACTGGCGGCGCGTCGTGGAAATCATGTTTGGCGAAACGGTTCGTTTGGGCGAACTGGTCGATCAGTTGCTCGAATTGAGCCGCCATGATGCCGGCTTGGACGCAATTGCCGATGACCCGCGCGAGTCGGTGCCGATCCATGCGTTGCTGGCCGACGTCGTGGCCACGTTTCAGTTGCCTGCGGCGCAAAAGAACGTCCAGATCACACTCAAGGACGTCCCGCCTTGGGAGACTCCCGGCGACGATGTGCGACTGGGCCGCCTATTTCACAACCTGGTCGACAACGCGCTGAAATACACGCCGCCCAGCGGACGCATCGAAATCCAAGCGACGCTCGTGTCAGCCGGTTTGCAGATCGAGTTTTGCGACTCGGGCCCGGGCATTCCTCCCGAGTATCTGCACATGGTATTCGAGCGTTTCTTCCGCGTCGACTCCGCACGAAATCGCCAAGCCGGCGGCACCGGCCTCGGCCTTGCGATTTGCCGCGCAATCGTCGAAGCTCACCACGGTACGATCGAAGCCCGCAATCACGTCACCGGCGGTGCCTGTTTCGTCGTCACCCTGCCCGGACATCCATCCGACGATACAGTAGTCTAATGGAAGACCGATCCGACTGATCCGACTGATCTGACCGATCCGACTGATCAGTCAGATCAACGACATCCCCAATCCGTGGAATCCGTGACATCCGTGGTTATGGTTATTGCTGCTCTCATCATCAGTTTCTGCTGCGCTCTGTTGTCTGGGCAACATTGCGTCGCTGCGCCGCCCACCTACTGCAACCCAATCGATGTGGACTACGGCTTTTGTCCGATTCCGAACTTTGTGGAACAGGGCAAGCATCGCGCGACAGCGGATCCGGTGATTGTCGTTTTTCGTGGCGACTACTACTTGTTCTCGACGAACCAGTGGGGCTACTGGTGGAGCACGGACATGGTGCGGTGGAACTTTGTGCCGCGCAAGTTTCTCAAGCCGCATACGCCCGTCTATGACGAACTGTGTGCGCCGGCAGCATTCGTGTTGGATGACGCACTTTATGTGATCGGTTCGACGCATGGCAAGGAGTTCACGTTATGGAAGAGCACGAATCCGCGTCGCGATGACTGGACGGAGGCGGTCGACCGTTTCCAGGCGGGCGCGTGGGATCCCGCATTCTTCGTTGATGACGATCGACGTATCTATTTGTATTACGGTTCCAGCAACGCCTATCCGATGTACGGCTACGAGATTGACCGTCAGACACTACAACCGCTTGGCGAGCGCCGCGAATTAATTCGCTTGCACGATGACGTGCATGGCTGGGAGCGTTTTGGGGAGGCCAACGACAACACCTTCTTGCGGCCGTTTATGGAAGGTGCGTGGATGAACAAACACAATGGCCGCTACTACCTGCAGTACGGCGCGCCGGGCACCGAGTTCAGCGGCTACGCTGACGGCGTTTACGTAGGCGATTCACCGTGGGGTCCGTTCAAATATCAACGGCACAATCCGTTTGCCTACAAGCCCGGTGGCTTCGCGCGTGGTGCGGGACACGGCGCGACGTTTCAGGACCCGTTCGGTGCATGGTGGCACGTCTCGACAATTACGATCGCCGTGAAAAACAACTTCGAACGCCGGACCGGCATCTGGCCCGCGGGCTTCGACAAAGACGGCGTCTTATATTGCGAGACGGCATTTGGCGACTACCCGCATTATGCGCCCGGCGCCGCGTCCGACAGAACATCACAGTTCACCGGCTGGATGCTCCTCAATTACGCCAAGCCCGTCCAAGTCTCATCGACGCTGGGCGCGCTGAGCGCTAACTTTGCGGTCGACGAAGACATCAAAACTTACTGGTCTGCTCAATCGGGTGACGACGGCGAGTGGATCACGAGCGACCTGGGCAAC
>JAGQPK010000990.1 GCA_020426755.1 Planctomycetales bacterium | reverse complement strand
ACCACAATCGGCCTGGACACGATCACGCTGACTGTACTATCCTCCGCGCCGGACCATGTCTAAGTCCGGATGCACGCGTCAGTTGGAATGTTGCTAAAGGATCGGATCATGCACGCGCGAGAAACACGTCGTGAAACCGTGTCAGCTAACCGCACCCAGTCAGGTCACGCGACGAGCGTACCGTTGGCGATCGTCCCCCATTGTCGGCTCCGAACCCTTTTGTTCCTGACCTTCTTCCTGCTGGCTTTGTTGCTACAGTCAAACACACTGCAAGGCGCGGAAGAAACGAGCGAAGCAGATTTCTGCATTCATACGCAAGTCTTCGACGCCGGTGCCGATCGGCCCATCGCTGACAACCTAACTGTATTTCATGGTGGCAAGATCTACGACTTTCAGCAACTGGGGGCGCCAAGCGTCTCGGTGTTTGATGTGGAAGGTCGCCGTTTTCTCCTCGCGCGGCCCGATCGCAGCGTGCAGACCACCGTGTCCGCAGATGAACTCGTGCGATTCGCCGCTCAGGAGCACCCGAAGGCGCTGAAGTCGCCTTCGGAGTTGGTCAGATTCGCTGCCGAACCGAAGTTTCAAGAAAAATATGATCGCCGCAGCGGTCGCCTGATATTGTCGAGTGACGTCTTCGAATACGAAATCGAATCAGCCTCTGTTGATGATCCGAATCTCGTGCAACGCTATGTCCAGTTTGCCAATTGGTATGCGTACCTCAACTCCATGTTCAGCCCGCTGCCGCCCGCCGTACGCCTGGAACTCAACCAGGCCTTCGATCGACATGCGACCTTACCCAAGCGGGTCGAACGGCGACTCAAGGAAAACGGCGAAGTCATTCGCTCGTTGACCATGGTCAGCAAACACGAACTCGTTCACGGCCTGACCCCCGCAGCCAAGCAGGCGTTAGCGGACTGGCAAAGCAAGCAGCCTGCGCTCCAGTACATCGACCTGACATCATATCGTCAGTTACAAACGGAGCTATCAGCCGCGCGCAGCTCGTCAAACACCAAGTAGTGCACGAGCTTACGACGAGCGACGCGATTGCGATTGCACTTATTTGACTTTGTCGATTGGGTGCGATGTTGCCGTGCGGGCAGTCTGTAGGGATGACGTCGTTGGGTGAATCGTGATTACCGCGACGAAGTCGTGCGCAACCACGCAACTATCTTACCTAGCCTGCCGATACTAATCCCTGCTGGCAGGAGGCCACTTCTCGTTCACCTTCGTGGGAGTCCTCTTGGCAGTACGACTAGCCCGCTCCCCAGTTGTGGCAACGTTCGGGATGAACGCCACCAAGGAGCTAAACACGAGTCGCACCCCGACCGTGTCTCATTTGTCCTACCCACAGGGCAGCCTCTGCATCATCCCTCGTTGTACTGCGTCTTACGCTAGGCGTACGGATTCAACGAGCGGTTTGGCAGACGCCGTCTTTGTGAATTGAAATACGTTCACGTTCGAAAGAACGCAGGAGTCTGAATTGCCAATGAGGGCACATCATCCGCAAACGGCCAGTTTCCAAGACCTGCGGGACTATGTCTATCAAACTCTCTGCCATCACGAGATGTTAGAGGTTGGTGTCTTCCCGATGTCGGTCAAGATCCTGCGACGTAAGTCAGCCCCTTGCGGGATCTACTTTTGTTTGCACGGTCCGCGTAGCGTGAAGTTTACTGCGATCTGGGACTCGGATCGCAATACGGTGTTGTTCTACGGAGCCGGGGGAGAGCGCTTCATGAAGATGCAGCTCGCGGCCGCTCCGGCCATCGACGCCATTACCGCCTAATCAGGTCATATTTGCACAAGGAGCAAGTCGGCGTGGCGCGTCCGACTTGAAGGGAGATCCGGGGATGTTGGTACTTTCTCGAAAGAAGAGCGAGAAGATCAGGTTGGGCGACTCGATTGAAATCACAGTCGTCCGCGTGTGTGGAAATAAGGTTCGACTAGGAATCCAGGCGCCCCCCGATGTGGCGGTGGTGCGCGAGGAGTTGCAAAAAGTAGAGCGCCCGCCTGCCGGGTCCTAGATCGTTCGTGGCGGGGAGGGCGGACGAAGCGCGACGGTCCAGCGAAGGAGCTGGCTTGCGTTTGCCCTCCCTGGGATCGCGCGGCCGCCGTGCGACCGCAACACCAGGCAAAGAATCGCGCGCCGTTCGCTCGTAACACGGGTGGGCCGAAATGCGGGTATTTCGCCGTAACGCGTTAGCGCCGGTTTCTCGGCGCCAACGTTCGAACCCGCTTACCGACCCCGCGTGCGTGCCGACGCTTTAGAAGACGTTCAACAAACGAAAAAAGGGACACTTAACAAAGTGTCCCTTTATG
>JAGQPK010000098.1 GCA_020426755.1 Planctomycetales bacterium | reverse complement strand
AGGGCACACTTGATCGTTTGGCGCGATTCGCATCTGAGAACCTAGTTGCGTTTAGTATCGTGCGCTGCTCAAAAGAGTTGCCCAGCGTTGATTGGCGACGCATTTCTTTCTAATCACTTGGCTACCCAAACGCAAATACTTGAATGATCTTGTTGCGCATTCGATCGCGGCTCTTGCGCATCATTCGCCCATCTCGCGGTTGCCTGTTAGCAACTGCGAATTGTACGACTGACTGGTTCGTCGATGTCCAACGAAGTAATCCGAGGTCGTGAAACGAAAGTTCACAAGAGCAGAGCGTTCGAATTGCTGACTCTTGGTATTGATGTGGATCACGCGTTGGACGGTGTGGTCCGATCGCCAAAAACGCGGCTTAACCACTGCCCCAACGGCCAAGCGGCGAACGATGCGACCATACCAGGGAGAAGCTTGAACACGTCGCCGTCGTAGCCAATCGCATTCCAAACAATGACCGTGCTGACTCCAGCGGTCATCATGAGGGCGACGGTTAGCGTGGTGAGTCTGACGTGAAAAAGTCGTAGCATGAGCGCCGGGCCTAGGCCGGCGCCGAGCGCAGACCAAGCGATTAGCACCAAAGAGAACACTCCTTGCCCGGCAAAAAGGGCCACGGTGAGCGCAAGCAAGGCGACCGCCAAGGTGGCCAACTTCGATGCGAAATAGGAATCCTTCCAGCGTGGATTGATGTCTTGAGTGATCGTCCCTGAGCAGACCAGGATTTGTGAGTCGGCAGTCGACATTGTGGCGGAGAACAACCCGGCCAGTACAAGTCCGATCAGCGTGTCTGGCAGCAATCGGCGGGCCATCTCTGGCATGGCAAGTTCCGTTGCCTGTGATTCGGTTAGGGTGCTTGTGAGTGGTATCGAACGCAGATCCGGCATCAGAGCGCGTGCGTACAGTCCGACGACAATGCTGGCAGCGAAGAAGGGAATGAACCAGAGAAAATAAATCTGTCGCGCTCGATACATCTCGTCGACAGAGCGGATGGCCATGAACCGAACGAGGATATGGGGTTGGCCAATCGCTCCAAAACCACCGAAGATCATACCAAGGAGATAGGCCGCGAAGCCAAACTTCAAATCCGCCGGGAACCAACGAACGAGAGTCGCATCCTGTGCTTCGAGATTGCGCCACATTTCGCTTGGTCCACCTACTTTCGCGTTGGCGGCGATTAGCAATACCGCCATGGCGATCATCATCACCATCGATTGCGCTGCGTCGGTCCAAATGGATGCCCGGATTCCACCGGAAAAGCAGTACACGACGACGATTGCCGCGCCGATAACGGCGCCTAGCTTGGGATCCCAGCCGAAGAGCGTCTGCAGCGCTGTGCTGCCGGCCTTGAGCTGGCCTGCCGCGTATACCCCCAGCAGTACGAAGGTCATCAATCCGGCGAGCACGATGACGATTCGCTGCGACCCGTGTTTTGAGTTTCCGAGTAA
The DNA here is from genome assembly GCA_020426755.1 of Planctomycetales bacterium. Lineage (GTDB taxonomy): Bacteria > Planctomycetota > Planctomycetia > Pirellulales > Pirellulaceae > JAGQPK01. The sequence goes on along the minus strand of JAGQPK010000098.1, from coordinate 9,996 downwards.
TGCTGGAATGGTTGCGACATCGTCTGCTTCAGACTGTCGCCGAACGTGAGGATGGACGAGCAACCATGCGAACAGGTCACCGACAACCCAGCCAACCATCATCCATATCGACTCGATGCCCACCCGATACGTGTACGCAATCATGCCGATGAACATGAAGCCGCTGTTGTTGGTGGCGACTGCCGAGAGCGCGGCTAACCAGGGCGGAACAGATCGACCCGCGACGAGGTAGTCGTCGGTCGTATTCTTCTTTTGAAGCGACGAAGCAATGCCGATTGCGACGAACGCAAGTAGAAAGACTGCAAAGCTAATGGCAACGTTGGTCATGATGCTCCGTCGTTTGGTGTGAGGCAAGTTAGTCCAGCGTGCCGAGATCGCCAGTCAGCCGATTCATCTGTTGACCGAACAACACGATCAGGTTTCGTGAACCGCGGGAGCCGAGTTCACCGATTCTATGGTCACCGGCTCGACTAGCCGCGGCTGCCTAACTGGACTACGTCACTTTGGAGTTTCCTACGAGGATTTGAGTACCGGCAACTCAAAGTGACGTTGTCCAGCTAAATCCGTGGTGTGCTTCGTATCTATCCATCTGCGGATCGCGAATACGGATTGCGGCCAACTCGTCGCATATCGCGTCACGGATCTGTTCAACGCGAATCTCTGGGTTTCAGGTGGCGGTGAGCCCATTATTTCCAGGAGAATTCAGTTGTATGCTGCTGAAATAATTGTGGTGGCAATTGTCATCGCAGTCAACGGAACTTACCAGTTGACGGTCGCCACTTCAACACTGGCCTGAAAACTACGATTGACGCAATTTGGCGAACTGTTAGGATCGCTGCTGTTGAGTGCTGTAGCAATTATTGTGAGAGCATGTATAGTGAAGGGCACGAAGGGACCGCTAGCCAGATATGCCAGAGGTAGATCCGATTGCGACGTGCGTTTTACGGCAGCCAAAAGTCGAAGATGCTGCGAAGATCTGGCAGTTGGTGATTGATTCGGGCGTCCTGGATCGAAATTCCGCTTACCTCTACCTATTGCTTTGCCGTGACTTTCGGAACACATGTCTCGTGGCGGAGCGGGCCGGAGCGGTGGTTGGGTTTGTTTCTGGGTATCGGTTACCGAGCAACCCGGCCGTCCTGTTCGTTTGGCAGATCGGTGTTCATTCTTCGGCACGACGTCAGGGACTGGCTTTGCAAATGCTGCGACGGTTAATTGCTAACGCAGGCCATGCGGTGCAATTCGTCGAGGCCACCGTTTCAGCTTCGAACCGTCCGTCGCGACGCCTGTTCGAATCGTTGGCTCGCGATCTTGGCTGTTCGCTGATCGACGAGGCGGGGTTTGATGAAGCTCTTTTTCCCAATGGCGATCACGAGGCTGAGCCACGTATTCGCATTGGTCTTATCCCGGCAGCTGAGTCGGCGGTCGACGCCGACTAGCTGCTACTTCCTTGCGAGAGCCACAGATGAGCGGCTTTCGCCTATTACGACGGAGGCGACCGTTAACGTTGGATACATTCGAGCGACTTGAAAGCAATGTACGTGGTTATTGCCGTTCATTTCCTACCGTCTTCAAGCAGGCGAAGGGCGCCGTTTTGGTGAACGAGCAGGGGGATGAATTCATCGACTTTTTCGCGGGAGCCGGCGCGCTCAACTACGGACACAATCCCGATCCCATTCGAGCAGCGTTGCTCGACTACCTGATGGCCGACGGGCCAGTCCACGCCTTGGATATGTCGACGACAGCCAAGCGGGATCTGCTTCAGACCTTCGACGAAGTCATTCTGCGGCCGCGTGGAGCTGACTACAAGGTGATGTTTCCAGGCCCCACGGGCACCAACTCGGTTGAAGCAGCTTTGAAACTCGCCAGAAAAGTGACCGGACGACACAACGTCATTTCCTTCACGAATGGCTTCCACGGAATGACTCTGGGCTCATTGGCACTGACGGGGAATAGTGGAAAGCGCCTAGGGGCCGGCGTGCCCTTGACGAATGTGACACACATGCCCTATTGCGATTACCTTGGGACGGAAGCGGACACCATTTCAGCACTCGAGCGTGTGCTGAACGATTCCAGTAGCGGCATCGACTTTCCGGCGGCCATCATTGTTGAAACGGTGCAAGCCGAAGGCGGAATTAATGTCGGAACTCGTCGTTGGCTGGAATCGCTCAGCCGATTGGCGAAGGAACACGGTGTGATGCTGATCGTCGACGACATTCAAGTTGGCTGTGGGCGCACCGGGCTCTTCTTTAGCTTTGAATACTTCGACTTCGATCCTGACATAATCTGTCTTTCCAAATCACTTTCCGGCTACGGATTGCCACTGGCGCTGACGCTGATGAAGCCAGAGCATGATGTCTTCAATCCGGGTGAGCACAATGGAACGTTCCGAGGCCACAATGCCGCCTTCGTAACAGCGACGGCGACGCTAAATGAATTCTGGCGCGACGACGCACTGACTCGCAAAGTCAACCGCGATGCGCGACAAGTTCGAGATGCCTTGTTGGAGATCGTAAACGACTTGGAAATTGAAGCGGAAGTCCGCGGACGTGGAATGATCCAAGGCATCGCATTCGCCAACAAGTCGGTGGCCAGTGCCATTTCGAAGGCCGCCTTTCAGAATGGTCTTATCATCGAAACGTCAGGGCCAAATGACGAGGTGATAAAGACTCTGCCACCACTCACGATTTCGCAGGACCAGCTTGCTCGAGGATTGGAAGTGCTAGCCGAAAGCGCTCGAGAGGTGACGACCTCGAAACAGTTGGCTGCGGCTGAATAACTGGCGACTCAACCTCAGTCGTTTGGAAGGAAACATGATCGTTCGCAAACTCACCGACTTGATCGGTACCGAAAGAGAGATCTGCGGTGAAACCTGGACCAGCCGTCGGTTGCTGCTGAAAGGTGATGGAATGGGTTTTTCGCTGCATGACACAATTATTCACGCCGGCTCCACGACGAAGATGCACTATCAGCACCATCTGGAGGCCGTCTACTGCATTCAGGGCAGGGGACGGATTCGCGATCTCACGAACCACCGTGTCTTCGAAGTGGAAGTCGGAACCATGTATGCTCTCAGCGGCAATGAACAACACGAGCTGATTGCCGACGAGGAAATGCGCATGGTTTGTGTATTTAATCCACCGGTTGTGGGTACCGAAACTCACGATACGACCGGTGCTTACCCGCTGCTCGATTGATCCAGATTGAACGAATTGCAATGCCTACAATAACCGATCCATATCATTCACGGACTTCCGACAAGTGGCAAGCCGCCGCACGTGTTGATCCCGTCGTGGCGGATGCCACGGGGCCACTCACCACAGATGAAGTTTGGAACTACAGCCACGATGGGTTTCTTTTCGCGCCCGAGCTTTTTTCGCAGTCCGAAGTAGATGACTTGCTCGCTGAGGCCAATGCGATTGCCAAGACTTGGCCGACAGGACGCCCTGGCATCGTGAAGGAACCGAACTCTGATGTGGTGCGTTCGGTGTTTCGTCTGCACAAGCTGAGCGATTCGTTTCGCGAACGGTTCTTCAGCGATGCGCGAATCCTTGATCGCGTGAAGCAACTCATTGGCAGCGATGTCTACATTCACCAGTCGCGTGTCAACTACAAGCCGGCACTGGATGGAAAAGAGTTCTTCTGGCACTCCGATTTCGAAACATGGCATGTCGAGGACGGCATGCCGAGAATGCGCGCGTTGAGTGTGTCGTTATTCCTTACGGAAAGTCATGAGTTCAATGGCCCGCTAATGTTAATACCCGGCTCACATGAAACGTACATTCGTTGCGCCGGCACAACACCGGAAAAACATTTTGAGCAGTCATTAAGGCGGCAAGAGTATGGTGTACCCACTCGCGAAGCGCTGGAACTGTTGATGAAGGATAGCCACATTGTCGCGCCGAAGGGGCCGGCCGGCTCGGTCGTCTTCTTTGACTGTAACACGATGCACGGTTCTTCTGGCAACCTTAGCCCGACGCCTCGAATCAATCTCTTCGCTGTCTACAACTGTATCGAAAATGCTATCGTCGCTCCCTTCTGCAATCTCCCTCCTCGTCCCGAGTACCTGGCGGAACGACACGTTGTTCCCGTTTGACATCGGCGAGGTTGCCCGCGTTCGCATTCATCCGCGTGGCCGTCAACCTTCTTGGACGCCGTGAGATGTGATCCATTTTGTGTACCAATCTGGACTCCGCTGCAAACTATTGGATCCGTCGCATACGATCCTTGACGTGAGCGACGACGCTGCGTCGATCACGTCCTGACGCTGATTGGCGTCCCGCAGCTGAATAGTGTCGCACGCGACGTCAGCCCGCGCTGTCCGACACTCTGGCAACTAGTTAGAATCTGGCTTTACAGTGATTGCACTCCAGGGGGCGACAGCTGTGCAGCAAGAAGAGTCAATTGGCTTTCAGATCCTGCGATCCATTCGCAGGATTATTCGGCGAACGTCTGACCATTCGCGCAGCGTCTCACGGCAAACTGGCGTCACCTTGCCGCAAATGCTCTGCCTGAAGGCGATCGCCGATGTCAAGGCCGACGAAACGGTGACGGTCGCGATGGTGGCGAAGAAGGTACAACTTTCGCCGCCCACAGTTTCTCGCATACTGGACCGTCTGGAGGAAGGCCGTTTTATAACGAGGGAACGAGCCACCTCGGATCGACGCAAGGTGTTTGTCTCGCTCACCACAGCCGGTCGGCAACGAATCGCCAATTTACCGAAGCCCTTGCACGAAGAGTTTCTGCGGCGGTTGGAATTGATCGATCCGCTCGAACGCTTGGGATTACTGAAGGCCCTGGAACGGATCGTTGCCTTAATGGACGCCGAGGGAATTGATGCTGCTCCTGTCCTAACTCCCGAATTGGATGTGGATTCGGACCACGGAACCTCCGCCGACCACAATTCGATCCATTGTGGCGAAACCGAATCGTAAGCATCCACGCACTTTACTTCTGCGGTCCAATTGGCATCGACTCAAGCGGACGAGAATCAATGCCTCAAGCCAGTATGCGTGGTTGGCGAGATGGCTCAGTGCATCGTGCGAGTACTACTCTTTCGCATCATTCGCCCCTTGCGCGGTTGTCCGATCGTAACGGCGAAATGCACGACCAATTTGCGGAGGCGGAATGGACTCGCAGCGAGTCTTGTGAATGCGGATTAGCGCCCAGAACAGAGAGTCTCACTTCTCCGGAGACTCGTCACTGAATTCCGGGTAGTCCAACGCTAGTGCGTCCGACTTCTTCTATTCTTTGTTACACAGCGTAACGCCGCCGACGGCAGCAGCAACAAAGTCCCGCCACGCCGATCAGCACCGTCGTCGATGTGGCGGGTTCCGGGACAGTGCCGACGTATCCATACCAGGTACTTGTCGTCTTGCCGTAATCCATGGCGAATGCATGTAGAAAGAACGAACCGCTCTCATCGCGAATCAATTCGTTAGAAACCTCGAATGATAGGGTTCGATCAGAAATCGTGGCCGGCACGGACCCGAGTTCGATCCACGGCGGCTCCACGTTGTTACCCCAGTTCCTCGCGTCGAAGACGACAATCTGCAGCTCATCCGCAGAATCGCCGCGCATGCGCAGAACCACATCCGTACCGCGAGCGCCTTGGACCGTTGGACTCACCGACTCGTCCCACGTCAGGTTATAGGCCACTGAATGAGCCGTTGACGCGCCGTCTCGCGTGAAGAAGTCAGGTACCTCGTTGAATGTTGTCGAGAACGAGAACGACTCGCCGAGGTTCGCTCCCACCTGATCCACGATGATGAATTCGCTGCGAGCACTGGCACAAAAAGGCCCATAATGCATCAGCATGCAAGCGGTGAGTATCAGAAATCGTCGGAAACAGCCCGCAATCCACATCATGCAATTCCGCCAACCGGCTTGGGTGTTTGGTGCGACCGACCGATTCAACTCGACGCCGATACGCGCGGTAGGGTCGCAATGATGAAGTTGTAGACAGTTTACTCCTGCCGGTCAGTGATCACAACGAATTTGTCGAGTTCGCTCGAGGTCAAAGGCAACTGGCTTGAAGTCGGCCACTTGTGTTCGATCGACAAACGAGACGACTTCCTCGCTATGAGCACTAAGTTGCCCAAGGTTTTGAAACGGAGTTCACAAAACCAGAGTGTCGGCTTTTCTGACGCCTGCCAATGTCAGGCGTTTCGCAAGCTTGTGTCGCGTCATCCCGACTGTGTATAGATATGCACCGCCGACCAATTCGCCGGAGGACCGATAGGTCAAAATGCTCCAAGGCGAATTGTGTCAGCTGTCCCTGAACGGCGCAGTACTACGACCGCGCGCGATCCAACTTAACGGCGGCGACGCAGGCCAAGCAACGACAGGCCAGCCAGCGTCAGCAGACTTGATGTAGCCGGTTCCGGAACGGCAGCTACCGCAGCGCGAGGACCTTGCTCGTATCCGCCGGCGATAAAGGCCGCCACAAAGTCCGAACTGTCAAATAGGAAGTTACCATCCCAGTCACCTGCAGCGTAGCCGGCTGCTTCGCCCGTCTCGTACTTACCTGCCGAGAACACTTCGACAAAGTCACCACTGCCGAATTCACCATCGAAATTCGAATCGCCCACATACGATTTTTGCAGCTCTTCAATCCAGTATACGCGGTCAGCGGCGTCCGTCGTGCCGTCCCCATTCGCGTCGGCCGTGTTGGCTCCGTCGATGATCGCCTGCGAAATGAAGTCCACGTCACCAGCGTCGAGGTCACCGCTGCCGTTGTAGTCACCATCCAGGGACGGGACGATGTTGTAGTCCATGTTATGGGCACCTAGTGACACTTCGCCTTGAACTTTGAAGTCGTCGACAAGCCCGACAAATCCGTTCGTCCCATCATCGCGGCTACCAAGCGTGATGAGATTGGCGAAGCCTCCAAAAAAGTTGGGCGGATCTGGGGCGAGGTTACCGGCGACGCGTACACCGTTTATATAGACCTCGGCTCCATTCCCACCACGGAAGATTCCGAGATGTGTCCATTCGTTAAAGGCGACAGGAAACTCGAGTTCGCCTTCGTCACACGAGTAGGGGACTTCCAAGTCTGTCTGCGTACAATTCAAAGTGCCGACGGAGCTTAGATCTTCAAACTGCCAGAATCCGTCTGCGGTGATGTTGACCGATCCCTGCTCGGCGCCAGCTTGCCACACGGTTTGCTTCTCACCCGTGTTGAGTGTGGGATAGACCCAGGCCTGCGTCATCAGGTTGAAACTCTCACTGACGTTGTCAGCTACGTCGTCGCCCGCCTCATACGCTGCCGGATTGATGTAGACACCTCGAGACCCAGATCCAGTGAAAAAGTCATCGTAGCGCGTCTTACCGTCGAACTGAATTGCCAATCGACTGCCAATCGCAGGGCTATCAAACTGGGAACCATCAGAAACGTCAACATACACCCCTTGCCCTTCATTCAACTCAAGCGATGGGTCAACAAGTGCAACATCCGCCACCACATCGGGAAGGCTTCCAGCAGGCAGCGGTCGAGATTGACCACCTGCGACTTCAATCCAAATGTGACCTCCCCAGCCGAAGAAATCGTCCGAATTCTCATGAATCACTGCATCGGTGATGTCGATGAGCTCCGTTGCGTTCGCACCGGCGGTCCCTTGCTCAAAGTCATAATGACGTGTCGTGACCATTGCACGCACGTCCGAAACAAAACAGCCCAACGAGAACAAAATGAGTAGAGCAGCACGTCGTTTCATAGTCGCATCCTCGAGAAAAGAATCTCAAATCGCCCCAATTCCGAATTGCCTGCAGCGGAGATCACTATCCTCCGCCGACAAAGGCAGGCCGTCAACCGAAGAACGTGACAACCTGATCGTCACAACGACGCCGACGGGAGTCAAAGGGAATTGCAGAAATCGACAGGCTATACTACTTTGATAAGTTTCAGGCTTAGGGGAGTTGTCACGGCCGTCACCATGCTATCGCTCCACTTACTCCCGGTTGTTAAGTCCCGCAACGTTTCGTGACTTTGACGTACACGTCGTAGCTGTCAATAAATGTTGTCAATCGGCGTAGCTGATCCTAGCATGGCCATTTCTCATCACCTGCGGCTACCGTTCACCTCGCCCCTTCTTCTCTTGGCGGAACCGATCCAGGCAATCTTAATTCTCCAGACCGTCGATCATCGCCCGTTTGTAAGTCAAGTGAATGAGGCACGCGCCGTTGTCCGGGCGAGATCGGCACATCGCCCTATCTGTCCAAAGTGACAGCCGCGCGGCCGCGCTCCAAAAATGAAGGCCACTTTCTCGATGCACCGCAGTGCCACGCTCCGTCGCAAGAAGTGCCCAACCAAACGCAGATGTTTGAATGATTGATGGGCGTTATTCGAGCGCCCGCGTTTGCATCATTCGCCCATCTCGTGGTTGCGCGTTTCAACTGGGCAAACGAAATGTCGATTGACTCTTCACGATCGCGTTATCATCCGGGAAGGTGTGGAACGCTTGTACCGTGAGACTGCGGTCACGTGATTCGAGATGGATGTAGCTGATTGCGCCGAGCGCGACGCGGCCACTCGATTCAAACGTGTGCAGCATGCCCTTGCGCTGGCCGTCCTGAACGAGCTGTTGTTGGTAGCTCCAGAAGTTCGCCGGATCAAGGGGCGAGAGCTGGACGTTGAGCTGATAGGTGCAGCCGTTGCGGCATTCGACCGTGTCGCCCTGTTCGCCTTGAAGTCGAAAGCTCAGCAGTCGCCGCGATTGGGGCAACGGATGATTGGCCGCAGCTGCAACTTCGCTCAATGTCACTCCGTCGTAGGTCCAGGAAATCCAATGCCCGGTGCTCGTGATGCGAATGTTCGCAACATATCCCCCGCGCTCAATCGTGCGTGTTTGTTGCACCTGGAACAACTCCGGATGCAACGCTCGATTGTAGAGCTGCACAACAAGTTCTGCGACTTTGGGACGAACGACAGGCAAACTAAGAAACTCCTTAATCCATTTCAAACGGGTGACAGGACGTCAGACGACGCTGTTCAGCGTAGCTTGAATTGCTCCGCTCGCGACGCCAGATAACGCGTCACGCGTATGTATTATAAACGCATGTGCAAATCGTCCCAAGGGACAAATATGCTGCGAAGTTCAAGTGAACGGTTTGGAGCAAAAAACGAGACCAATTTCGCCGGTCTGGTCTTGACAGTTGAGTCCGTTGTGCGCGGCATCCATGGCCCATCGCCGTCGGTCAGCGAGGCAAACCTCGTGCCGCGAAACGCGTTAGCAGCGATTGGCAGTGGCAGCGAACGCAGTGTCAATGCGCGACAAACACGCGTGTTACGCGCTGGATCGCTGCTGATATGTGAATCTTAAAACAATCGCAATTGGCCAGAACGCGGGGGTGGAGGTACGAACTGCGTGATGTCAAGCGCCGGAAGTTTTGCAAAGCCGAATTTCTGGCGAAAGATTCGAAACATCGCGCTGATCTGATCGGCGATTTCCCCGACTCCCGACATGCGTGTACCCCACGTCGAGTCGCTCAGCTTTCCGCCGCGAGTCTCGCGAATGCGACCTTCGATACGTTCCGCCTTCAGCGGCTGGGTGCGACGTAACCACTCCAAAAATACGGGTTCGACAGTTAGTGGCAACCGTAACAGGATGTAGCCGGCGTCGGACGCACCCGCTTCACGCGCTTGCTGCAAGATCAGCGGGACCTCATGATCGTTGAGCCCCGGAATGACAGGTGCCACCATGACGCGCATGGGGATTCCGGCGGCCGACAGTTCTCGGATTGCGCGCAGCCGCGCCGAGGGAATACTGGTGCGGGGCTCCATGACCCGTGCGAGCTCGACGTCCAGCGTCGTGATCGAAATGTTGACGTGGGCGAGTTGCCGCTGGGCCATCTCGCGCAGCAAGTCCAGATCGCGCACGACCAACGCATTTTTGGTGACGATGCTGATCGGCACGCGACATGCGTGAGCGACTTCGAGACACTGTCGCGTGAGTCGAAACTGGCGCTCTGCCGGCTGATAACAATCGGTTACACCGCAAA
>JAGQPK010000989.1 GCA_020426755.1 Planctomycetales bacterium | reverse complement strand
TCGGCAGATCCTTCAAACTATGCACCGCCAAATCGATCTGCCGATCAAGCAATGCACGTTGAATTTCTTTCGTGAAAACTCCCTGAGCTGCCAGTTGGCCGATGGGTCCGGTGCGAACATCGCCGGTCGTTTCGATCAGTACGCGTTGGACTCGGACTCCCAATCCCTCGAGTTCCGCGGTCACCCAATCCGCCTGCCATAGTGCGAGCGGGCTGCCACGGGTACCCAACCTGACTTCGACCACATCCGCCACTCAACTGTCCTTCATGCTCCAGTGCAGTGCCGCTCAGTTTCGCACCCACTGCACAATTAAACGAACGGCAATGATCAGTAGAAACAGCCGCATGCCAAAACGCAATCGCTCTTTAGACAAACGGTCGGCCCATCGTCCAACAATGGCGGCAATTGCCAACGTGACAGGCACAATTAGCATGCCTGCACCGAGCGCGACGAGCCACTCACGTCCGAAGTTGTAACTCATCATGGCGATCTGGATCGGCATCACGAGCAAGAACGACAACCACAGAAAAGAGCGTTGGCGCGAGCTGGACCAGTTCTGTTGCATGACCCACAGCACAAGCGGCGGACCTCCCATTCCGACAACTCCCGCCAGGAACCCGCTCGAAAACGAAGCCGTGAATGTGGCAACGTGGCCTGGCGGTACCTGCGAGCTGTTCGCAGGGCGGACCTGCTGAACGATCAGTGCAATCAACAACCCAGCTCCCAAGACGGCGCGCGACGCATCCGCACCCTGTTCGGCGACGAACACCAGGGCGATCACGCCCGCTGGTAAGCCGAGATAACGATAAGCGCAGACCTCCCACACGGCGTCCCAGGGCAATTCACGTCGATAACGCCAGCAGCCGAATAGGGTCTGCGCGAGAATATTCGGTACGAGCATCCCGATTGCTTGTGGCAACGTGAAGCCACCGTTCCATACCAACAAGGGTGTGGCGACCATCCCCATGCCGAAACCGAGCGTCGATTGGACACAAGCACCGATCGCCAAGCTGATCGCAATTTGGGCAACTTCAATTGCGGTCACGGTACTCCACCTGCCAGTTGGCAAACCTGCAACGTTTTTGCGTGTTTCAAGAATGTGCCGGGGCAGACGGCGTCCCTACCACCACCTCCGTCTTTGCGTGGCGAGCGAGGCCAACGCTGTCAGGCGGCATTCTATGCCACGCAGCCCTCCGCGTAAGGGCAGGTTTGACGAATCACTCGTCGCACGGCGGCAGCTCTCTTTCTGATTCGACTGCGGACGCGGTCGGCTGACGACCTCCCTGAGCGCGAGCCGCGACGGCGACGGTAACCTGCTTGGCGCCCGCTTTTCGTAGGGCCTTGGCCGCATCATGCGCTGTACTGCCGGTTGTCATGATATCGTCGACGATCAGAATATGCGCGCCGCGAAAGTCATATTGAGAATTCGTCTGAAAAACGTTCTTTAAATTGCGTTGCCGTTCCTCTCGGGTGAGAAGACTTTGCTTACGTGTCGCTCGCATGCACCGCAGCGCGTCAAGTAGCACAATGGGGATATCGCAGCTTTGCCCGATGGTACGCGCCAGCAGTTCAGCGGAGTTGACGCCACGCCAAACTCGCTTCGTCCAATGTTTGGGGATGGGCACAATCGCATCCGGCTGTGCTATCGACCTCCGTTCCAACGCATCCACCAAGAGTTCGCCGGCCGCCACCGTCAAGGCAGACTCTTCAAAACGCTTCATCCGGATCGCTGCCAAACGCAGATCGGACCGGTAACCGCCGATCGACACGACCGCCTGAAACGCGAACCGGCGATGCTGGCACTCTGGACACTTTTCTGTCACTCCACTTGCGGACGGACGCCAAAGTCCACACCCCAAGCAGCAAGGAACCTGCCGATCAATTGTCAGCTTGGCACAGCAGAGCCCACACAGCATAGGCGGTTGCGACGTCAGCAAACTCACGTTGCAATAGCCGCATACAGGTGGCAGCAGCAAGTCAAGCAATTGGCCAAGCGTCGGACGCGCCCGGTCGCGTATGGCACCCAGCCAACGTGCTTGCTGCGACAGCGTGCGACGCTCTGCGTTTTCCGCTAAGTCACGAATGCAAATGGGCGTATGTCGCCACACAATGAGACTCCTTCCGAACGAGCCGCGATCCCCTCCAGTTCCGTACGCGTACTGAGACCTCGCGAACGTAACTTATGCGGCATGCAGTCGTCGACCGGCGTGAGACCGTGCCCCAGTCAACACATTCAACGCCACACTGCTGGCAATGCTGGTGGTAGCTGTGCCACAGAATGCTGCGGAATCAGCATTTGAGTAGGTCGCGGATTTGAC
>JAGQPK010000988.1 GCA_020426755.1 Planctomycetales bacterium | reverse complement strand
CTCTTGCTTGATTTGCGTGGCGATCGCTTTCCCGTCAAGAATCGTGGCGCTCACCTAACCGTCACCTCACTGCCTGGCATCGTGGCTCGAAAACGAGCAAACTCGGACCGCCTCTGCCACCTGATTGTTCGAGCACGGCGCTGGTATCGTAGCGAATCCGGCACGGATTGTGTACCGATCGTCCGCGCAAGTCGCAGCGATTTTCACCGCTGCCGAAGTAACAACGGCCATTCCCTGAGAGGCCGACAGAGCGAACGCTGGGACTCGACGAGGCCACTGACGCCAGGTCGTCACGTGCGTTTCATTCACGATGTCGCTGTCGCTGCGCTTCGTAGAACAAGATCGCAGCCGTGATGGAAACATTCAGACTATCGGCTCGGCCACGCATCGGCAAACAGATGCCGGAGTAGTCGTCGCCGAGCCACGCTGAACTCACGCCCAGGGCTTCACTGCCCAGCACCAGAGCCACCGGTTGTCGGAAGTCAACTTGGTCATACGGCAGCGCGGCATTGGGGCGGGCCACCAGCGTTGTGACCCCCTGTTGTCGCAGCCACGCTTGAACTTGGTTCGTGGACGCCGACACGACGGGCAAGGTGAAGATCGTGCCGCGACTGGCCCGTATCGCATTCGGATTGTAGAGATCCGTGCCGCCATCGACGACAATCACCGCTTCCACCCCAGCCCCATCGGCACTACGCACCACGGCCCCCAAATTGCCCGGTTTTTCGACGCCTTCGAGAATTGCGACCAGCGGTTGATCCGATAGCCGCAGGTCCGCCAAGGTGCGATCGGGCGGAGTTGCCGTTGCCAACCACTGGTCCGTGCGGCCGCCGTAACTGATTCGTTCCAGCAGACCGTCAGGCAGGGACAGCAGCTCGGCTCCACCGCTTGCTAGTCTCGCGAGTAATGCGACAAAGTCGTGGGGAGCTTGCCCTGAATCAACAGCTTCCACTGCGGTTGCGGGCACAAACAGTTCGTGGACCTGCACACCAGCGTCGATCGCGCAGAGAATTTCGCGCTGCCCATCGATCAGAATTCGTTCGCTACGGCGACGCTGCCGACTTTGTCGCAGTCGCAGCGCCTGCTTGAAGCGTACGTTTTGAGCACTCTGAATAGGCAACACGCGAAATGTCATCGCTAAGTGAGCCTGCGACTACTTCTCGTCCAGCAAGTCGACGGCGGCAAAACGCTGGCCCTCCAGCATGGACAAGCTGGCACCGCCACCTGTGCTGACATGCGTGACGCGATCAGCAAACCCAAGCTGTTGAATGGCCGCAGCACTGTCACCACCACCGATGATGCTGGTGCCTTCGCCGTCGGCAATCGCCTGAGCCACCGCCTTAGTACCCTCGTCAAACGGCGGCATTTCAAAGACGCCCATCGGACCGTTCCAGACAATCGTGCGCGCTGACTTAACTAAATCGGCGTACAGCTTGGCGGTCTTGGGACCAATGTCTAGGCCTTCGAAACCCTCCGGAATCTGGCCTGCATCCACGATCTGCTTATTGCATGAAGCGCTGAAATCGTCACCGCAGTGGGTGTCCACCGGCAACACGAGCTTCTCGCCACCGATCGCCAATAACTCCTTCGCCAAGTCGACCTTGTCCGGCTCGACGAGACTCTTTCCTACACTGCCACCCTGTGCGAGTGAAAATGTGTAGGCCATCGCACCGCCGATCAGGACTCGATCGCAAATATCCAGCAAGTTCTTGATCACCTTGATTTTGTCGGAAACCTTGGCCCCACCCAAAATCGCCACGAACGGCCGTTCGGGCCGAGCGATCACGTCTTGCAGGTATTGAATCTCCTTCGAAACGAGAAAACCGACGACCTTGGGTTTGCCAGCCATCGATTCAGGAACCGCCACCATCGAAGCATCTTTCCGATGACAGGTGCCAAACGCATCATTGCAGTAGATGTCCGCCATCGCCCCCAGTGCCGCGGCAAAGTCCGCGTCGCCACTCTGTTCACCCGCATTGAAGCGCAGGTTTTCCAGCACGACGATACCGCCCGGAGCTAAACTGGCTACCTTGGCCTTCGCGTCGTCGCCAACCGTATCGGTAGCAAACGCGACTGGCGCCGAAATCAGTTTCCCTAAGCAGTCAGCCGCTGGACGCAGGCTGTATTTCGCTTCCGGAGCCCCCTTCGGTCGCCCCAGATGACTCATCAGAATCAGCTTCCCGCCTCGCTCAACGACCGACTTGATCGACGGCAGGGCTTCCCGAACACGGCGATCGTCGGTGACATGCTGCTGATCGTCGAGCGGCACGTTAAAGTCCACGCGCATCAAAACCGTCTTGCCGTCCACATTGACATCCGCG
>JAGQPK010000987.1 GCA_020426755.1 Planctomycetales bacterium | reverse complement strand
TCAAGTCCCAGCCCTGCGGACTGGGCTAGGTAATCCGCCTGGCCGTTGGCCCTTGAGGTCGCTCACATTCCCATCAGAGTCACAACGCGATAACTCGGCGTTAACCACGCCTACGCAAACGCGGCCTCGACCGCAGCCGGACTGAGCGGCAATTCACCGCGACTTCCCAAGGTATAGCTGCCGGCAGCAAATACGGCTACGAGATCGGACGAGGTAAACGATCCGTCGCAATTCCAGTCACCCGTTGCCCACGTGGCCGTACCAGGTAGGGAACTCTCATACAGCCCGGCGACGAACACCGAAACTAAGTCGGCTGAGTTAAAGACTCCATCGAGGTTCGCATCGCCCAAGACGGAGTGCAACAGATTGACGACCATGAACTGCACGTCTTGAGCATCCAATACTCCATCGCCGTTTAAGTCATCGCGCGAATTTCCCGACGGCAACAGGCGGCAGAGAATCTCGAGATCGAGTCCATCGATCAGACTGTCCCCGTTGTAATCGCCGAGAACCGCGTTGTCGCTTAGCGTCCCCGGAGTTCCACCTGGCACGCTGGCTCGCCAACGCAGGCCGTTTGACAGCTCGTTCGTTGCAGTTGCCAGATCGATCAACTCCAAACTCGAGCCTGCACCATCGGCCGCCGTCGGCCAATCGCCTCGATCATCGTAGACGATGTCGATAAGTGGTAGCCCTGTCGGATCAGCGAGAGTCAATCGCTCGCCGCCGTTGTCCAGTAGCCCGCCGGCGAATGCCCCAATCAACGCACTGTTGTCTGGATATCGCAGATTAAACGCGTTGGCATTTTTCGCAACGACCACCGCTACACCTGGTTGTAGCTCAATCGACGGAAACGTAAAGTCGATCCCCGCAGTAAAGGACGCACCTACAAGTTCGCCCGCAGCGATCGTGGTTGATCCAGCGTTGGTCAACTCGATGTACTCGAAATCGTCGGCATCAGTGAATCCCGCCGCGAGTTCCGCCGCACTTGGATCGGCTGGATGATACATGATTTCGCTAATCCGCAACTGGTCGATCGCCGGACGTGTGGCGCTCGAATCAACAACAAACGGCTGTGACGCGATAACGTCACCATTAAAATCGATCGCTTGCAGCTCGTAGTCGTGCCGGCCAGACACAACCGGCACGGTGACCTGCCACTCTGTTGCGCTGTTCCACTTAACGGGCAGGGACAGTGAAGTTCCTCCCAAGCGAATCTCCTTGACATCGACCCAGCCGCTCCCTTGCAGCGTCACTTGCCGCTCGTTGGTTGAATACTCCGGAATCGGCAAATCGGCCGCGCTGCGTGCCACCAGTGTTGGGTAGAACAACGCATCCGAATGATTGGCCGAGCGATTCAAGCCCTGAATGGCCAACACGTTCTGCCCTGGCACCAGCAAGTGACGATACTTCGTCAGGTCGATGGCCAACGGCTTCACTGCGTCGGAATTCAGACGAGACGCCGATGCCACTGAATTCCACGCGATGTCACTCGGCGCATTGAACGCGGCCACCCGCTCGCCATTCAAATAGGCCACAAAACCGTCATCAAATCGCATGTTCAAGGTAAGCTGAATCACGTCGGCAGTGTTGTCGACTTCGAATGGCAGTCGCATGTAGATCGAACCGTTCTGACCGAACATCGTTTCCAAAACGTCCAATTGAATCAGACTGGCAAACGTTGACGGCGAGGTCTCAAAGCCAACACCGGTCGTCCCCTGGATCCAGTCGGCAGTCTCCACGAACTGAGTTGTGGTCCATTCGATTCCCAGTTGATCGCCACCATTTTCCGTGGTGGGCACGAGCACCGCGACCTCCGCAGGATCATCTAGCAGAGTCGTCTCGGTGATCAAATCCTCATTGCCACCGATCATGAATGGTATCCGTGGCGGTAGCTTGCTGATGACGTAGCGACTGCGACTGTCCATACTATTGAGCAGCGAAGCGCCACTGAAGCCATGCACAGATCCCAAGTGCAGCGCCCAGCGCGATAGATAGTCTCGATTGAAAACCGTATTCATCAGGTGATCGAGCTGGCCCAGGAACAAGTGCTCATACTGCGGCAAGTTGAGAATCTTGCCAATGTTGGCGTTGCCGTGCAGCGCAGCCGTTGCTGCTTGACTGAAGACAAAGTCCCAGTCCCAAGGCAAGGCCAGCACTTTGTCGTCGCTCGGTCGCACATACAAGTTGAGGTTGTGGGGATTGCCTTGACTGTAGGCATCGCCAATTCCGAACAGCGACATGAGCGCGAAGGTCTGCGTCCAGTTGTCCATGTCCAGCACTTCTGCCACAGCGCGCTCGAGCGCATCCCCCGTTAAGCTGAACG
>JAGQPK010000986.1 GCA_020426755.1 Planctomycetales bacterium | reverse complement strand
GAATGCGACCAGATGCGGAAAGCTTGCCGCTTCAACGCCGAAGTGATGGATTTCATTCGCCCTCACGTGCAGCCTGGCATCACGACGGGTGAACTCGATCGGATGATTCACGACTATACGACGGATCACGGACACCAACTCGCCTGTTTGGGCTACCAGGGATATCCCAAAAGCTGCTGTACCAGCATCAACGAAGTCGTTTGTCACGGGATTCCGTCCGATTACCGCCTACAGGAAGGCGACATCGTCAACATGGACCTGACTTCGATCGTCGAAGGTTGGTACGGCGATCAGTCGGAAACTTTCCTGATTGGCAAGGTTTCGGAAGAAGCAGTTGCAGTCACCCAAGCCGCCTTTGATTGTCTCTACTTGGCCATTGCTGCAATTTCACCTGGCTGTGCCGTCGCTGAAATTGGTCGCCCGATCGTCAAGCACGCGCAGTCACTTGGCTTCAGTGTCGTACGGGAATATGTCGGACACGGCATCGGACGCCGATTCCACCAAGATCCGTCGATTCCTCACTACCCCACGCGACAATCGCACCGCGAGTATCTCGAAGTGGGTATGTGCTTTACGATCGAACCGATGATCAACGTGGGCGCTCGGCACACGGTCCTTGATCGTCGTGACGGCTGGACGGTGCGAACGCGCGACGGCAAGCTGTCGGCGCAATTCGAACACACCATCTTGATGACCGCCGCTGGGCCGGAAATTCTCACCGTGACGGCCAACGGCCCCAAGCAGGGCCATCGTTTCGCAGCGGTTTAGATGACTGATCGCCGGGATCCGACGGATCCTTCTCTGCGCAAACCTTTCTGAACAGCATTACGGCTGACGGTCTGCGCCTCCTTTTCGACGCGCCTGTTAAGGGTTAAACTCGCGAGTGCGCCGAAAAGTTGACCTATTATTCCCGGTCGCTGAAGTCAGCGCATTTTAAACTTGGCCGGTTGACACGGTTTCTGAGCGTGATAACCTAGCCCGCTAACTTTTAAAAACCACTCAGATTTCGTAATCGTCAAACTTTAAACACGCCGGGAACGTGGACGGTTTAGAAAGCTGAAAGTCCGAGGTTTTGTCTCCTCCGAATGGAACCGTCGATTTCGGGTGGAGTAGATCTAGTTTCGACGGGAGTAAGTACAGGTTGGATCTGGAGGAATTTGATATGAATCGCACTTTCTTTGGGGGAATCGCTCTGTTCTTCGCGGTTCTGGCCATCGCCGTCATGGGCAATCCCACTGACGCTCAGGCTGGACGCGGATGCCACGGTGGTTGCGGCGGCGGCTTGCTGAGCGGCCTGCGTTGCCACGGTGGTCTGTTGGGCGGTCGTTGCCACGGCGCTGCTCCGAGCTGCTGCGGCGAAGTTGTTGCTGACAGCTGCAGCTGCAGCGGTCGTGCACGTCGTTGCCACGGCGGTCTGTTGGCTCGCCTGCATGCACGCAAGTGCCACAGCAGCTGCTCGGGTGCACCGGCTTGCCCGGCTCCGTGCGACTGTGCACCGGCTTGCGAACCGAGCTGCGGTGCTCCGGCCCCGTGTGCATGTGAAGCTGCTCCGGCTTGCGAGCCGAGCTGTGGCGCACCGGCTCCCTGTGACGCTGGTTGTGCAGCTCCGGTTGAGCCGTCCTGCGGCGCTGTGATGTACGAAGCCGCTCCGGCTGCTCCGGCTGCTGAAGTTGCTCCGGAAGTCCCGGCTGCTCCGGCTACCAACTAAGCTTCAGAGCTACTAGTTCTGTCGACTCCGGTCGACGAACAACGATTTCAAAAGCGGATCGCTCATGGTTGAGCGGTCCGTTTTTTTTTCATCCAGACTTCGTCACCTCTCGCGAAGTGATTGCCGGAGTTCTTCTCGTCCGACAATCAGATCTCGCTTAGGACTGGCCCGCTGCAGATCCGCCGTCTGCTGACGAATCGCACGGCTGCGATCCTGATGGTAGGGATGTGAGCGAAACATGGTTGGCATGCGGAATGCGTCTCGCGCCTGATCGCGTTCGTGTAGCCGATCAAACAGCTCCGCCATTTGCAGCGGATCGTAGTTCAGCTCGTATGTCCAGCGAGTTGCATCCGCGTCGGCCTCAACCTCCTGATCCGGTCGAAAGGGTCGAGCGAAGCCCTTGGCCATCACCATCCCATCAGCAAAAAATGACTGCGGACCGGCCGGTCGACCTTGCATCGATTGCTGGAACAGCTTCATCCGACGCACCAGTTCCAGTTGATGACCGCGATCCAGATGCGACAATTCGTGTGACAACACCCCGACGAGCGCCGCTTCACTCTGGCAAAAATCCAACAGCCCGCGCGACACGACGATGAAGCCTCCGGGCAATGA
>JAGQPK010000985.1 GCA_020426755.1 Planctomycetales bacterium | reverse complement strand
GCAACACTTTACGAACTGTTGACGCTGCAGCGACCAACTGCCGTCTTGGGCCCTGCATCGACGAACACAGGTCTGTCACCACATTCGCTGCGGACTTTCGACCGTCGCCTTCCCGCGGACCTGGAAACGATCATTCTCAAAGGCCTCTCCGACGATCCCGCCGACCGCTACCATTCCGCCGGAGCATTCGCGGATGATCTGCAACGTTTCGTGGCGGGACGTACGATCCAGGCCCGCCGACCTTCGCTGACAGATCGGACACTCAAGTGGATTGGACGACATCGCGCAATCACGTTGTCCGCCGCCGCGAGTCTGGCCCTGATGTGCTGCGTGCTGTTGGCCAGTACGGCGCTCGTCTGGCGAGCCAACCAACAGTCCGCGCAGGCGCTACTTCAGTCCGAGGAACACGCCCGTCACATCCAAGAGTTGCTGTACATGGCGGACATGCAAGTGGCATATCAAACGTGGGACGATGAACAACTAGGACAAACGCGGGAGATTTTAGAGCGTTACTTGCCTAAGCCGGGTGAACCTGATCTGCGTGGTTTCGAATGGTACGCGTTGCGGTCGATCGCTCAAGAGATCGAACCGATAGTGTTTGGCAAGCATGAAGGCGCCGTGAATCAACTCGCCGTCTTTCCGGACGGTCGCCGCGTGGCTTCCGTCGGTGACGATCAAAAGCTTCGCATCTGGGATCTTGCGTCACGCGAGTTGCTTGGCGTCGCCGATGCTGCGGATTCCAGCGTCGAGCCCCTGTTCTCTGTGGCTGTGTCACCGGATGGCAAGACGATTGCGACAGGCAGTGACTGTGTCCTGCTGTGGGACGCAGAGACTCTGGAACGCCGCCAATCGCTCGCCTCATACGAATACAACGTCCAGTCCATCGCCTTCTCGCCCGACGGCAATCGCATCGCCGTAGCGACGCGTTATGACCTGGTGCAGCTTTACACAATCACAGGCGAATTGATCAACGAATACATGGGGGCGGCGCGTCATGAGTCACTCGAGTTCACACCGGATGGCCAACGAATCCTTGTCCCAAGCCGACGAGATAACGAACTTGACGGCACGAAGACCGGCTTTATCCGAGCCTGGAATGCCGACCTTTCGCAGGTCGAGTTCGATCTCTGCCCAGCAAACCACATCGCAACCAATTTCACCCAAACCGCCATCTCGCGTGACGGGCGTTTCTTTGCTTTGGCTGAACAAAGCGCGGTGAATCCAATCTGTATCGTGGACGCCGAGTCGCACGACGTGGTACTCAGGATTAGTGAGGAACAGGATCAAGTTGCTACATTGTCACTATCCCATGACGGTCGCCGACTGGCGATTGGCTACGTGAATGGCGTGATCGCGGTGCCGGAGATCGACGACCTCTCTAACGGCACGACCAAGACCAATCGCAAGCGACTCTTCCAGGCTCATCAAGGGGCACTCACGGCCGTACGCTTCATCGATGACCGACGCTTCCTTTCCTCTGGAACAGACGGTCGCCTAAAGTACTGGGAGTTACCGCGGCAAGAAATGAGCGTCTCCATGTCCAACGCGTTCGTCGGCGACATAAGCATCTCGCCTGATGATCAGACGCTGGCCTACATCGATGACGATGGTATTCAACTGCGGTCTGTCGAGGGCAAGCATTTGGCCAGTGTGCCCTGCAAGACCGCACACCGCATCTGCTTCTCACGCGACTCGGCTGTCGTCGCTTGCTGTGTCACTAATTCGAACTCTGTCTATTTATTGTCTGCCGCTACGGGACAACAGCTGCTCCACATTTCTTTGGCCACGACGCCTCGCGACATCTGCCTGTCACCCACCGAAGATCGCTTGGCAATCATCAATGGTATCGGCAACGTGATCGTCTGGAACACGCGGACCGGAGAACAAGTTAACGACACCCTGTCACTCTACGACGAACGCGAGTATCGTGACTACCGTTGCCTCTACTCACCCGACGGACGAACGTTGATCTGCAATGGCATGGATGAGATGGTGTCTGTCGACATCGCGACCATGACTCCCATTCGACGTGACCCAATGTTAATCCGACAGTTTGCGAGTTGCTTCAGCCCGGACGGTACCTGGTTCGCGGTTGCGTTGAGTAATGGAACAATCGAGTTATGGAAGTGGCCGAGCTTTGAGCACTTTGGCTCCCTCCACGGTCACGAAGGCGAAGTACGTGATATCGCGTTCACTCAAGACGATCGGCTAGTCTCGATCGGACAGGACGGCACGACGCGAGTTTGGTCACCGTCGCAATTGCGCGAAATCGGGATTCTCGCGCGAAGCCCGTACGTCAGCGAATGCTTTGCGTTGACGGCTAAC
>JAGQPK010000984.1 GCA_020426755.1 Planctomycetales bacterium | reverse complement strand
TGAAGCATTGGAACCTGGCTCGCAGTACAGCCAGCTCAATCACGAGTGGCAGTTCGACATCATCGGCAATCGTTTACTCACCTTTAATGTCTCGGGCTTCCACACGAGCGACACAGAAGCGTTTCGCTTCGAGTATTCGACAGACCATTCGAACTGGCGGTCACTCAATGTCGAGTTGACGAACGCTTCACAGACACTCAGTGCGGAGTTGCCCGAGCGAGTTAGCGGGTCGCTGTACGTGCGAATCGTCGACACGGACCACACACCGGGTGAGACGACGCTGGACAGAGTGTACATTGACGACCTTTACCTATTCCCATTGGCCGAGCCCAACATTGCACTGGCGAATCTGGCGGTGAGTGACGTGAATACGAGTGAGGATGCAAGTGGAACTCCAGTCGCACAATTCATCGTCACGCGCACGGGTCCACTGGATCAGACGATTACGGTCGGTTTTCAAACCGTGGCGCAATCGGCCACGGCTGACGAGGATTTCGTGAGCCAGTCGCTACGTGCCTTGGTCATACCTGCGGGCGTCGCCGCAGCAACGATCGGCATTCCCATCATTGACGATGGGATCGCGGAGGGTGACGAGACCTTTGCGGTGGAACTCAAGTATGCTCTATATGCCAACATTGTGGACGCAATCGGCATTGCCACGATTGCTGCTTCGGACCCACCGCCTGCGCCACAAAACGCAGTTCAGGTGACACGAGAGCCGCTCCCTGTCAGCGTCCAGTCAATCGATGAGGCGTTTGCTGAGCTGAGCAGCGACGATACGGAGGCTCACGACGGCCCACTCCAAGCGGCACTCGTTTCCGCAAGTTTCGCCCGACAGAGACTCGAAAACAAACGACGTCGTGCAGGGGCCTACTTAAGCTGAGTGCACACGAACCGACTCACCAAGCCCCTCAGATGTCTGCGTCCGCCGGCTGTTCGACGGGCGCGAGGCGGTGTATCAACTCGATCAATTCCTTGCGTTGAATCGGCTTCACCGCATAGTCATCGCAGCCCGCGTCGATGCATCTTTCACGATCACCATTCATCGCGTGGGCGGTCAGAGCAACAATTGGCAACGTAAAACCTTCGTCCCGCAATTGTCGCGTTGCTTCGTATCCATCGAGCACGGGCATCTGCATGTCCATCAAGATGATGTCGACGCTGTCGGGGTGCTGTCGCATGTACTCGACGGCTTCTAGGCCATTGCCGACGATTTGAACCTCTGCACCTGCTTTTCGCAGTAGGAACGCGATCAATCGCTGATTGTCCGGCCCGTCTTCGACGAGCAAGATGTGGCGTTCGTCCAATCGCACGAGCGCATCGCCAGTCGAAGAGATGCTGTAGCGATGTTCGTCGGTTCCGTGCCGCTTGCCGTCAGGGACGTCATCTGCTCGTGTTTCGCCACGCACGATGACGCTAACAACAAAGGCGGAACCTTGCCCAGGTTCTGATGTGACCGCAATGTCACCGCCCATTTGTTGAGCTAGTCGGCGACTAATGGAGAGTCCCAGGCCAGTGCCGCCGTATCGTCGAGTCGTCGATGCGTCGGCTTGAGCGAACGGATGAAAGAGCGTCTCAAGCTGCTCGGGCCGCATGCCGATTCCCGTATCGGTCACACTAACATGCAATAGGGACGGTTGACCCTCGATTACTTCAAACGTGGTTTGTACCGTGACCTGTCCGACGTCAGTAAACTTGATCGCATTGCCAATCAAGTTAATGACGATCTGACGCAGTCGTGTCGGATCAAGGTGAATCCGGTACGGCAGTGGCCCAGCGTATTCGCACTGCAAGCGAATACCTTTGCCTTCTGCACGCACGCGCATGGCGTTGCACACATCATCGATTAGTGCCCGTGGACAGACAGGCAACTCTTCCATTTCCATCCGACCGGCTTCAATCTTGGATAGGTCAAGCACATCGTTGATGATTCGTAAAAGGTGTTCGCCATTCCGGCGCACGACCTGCAGATACTCGCGGTTGTCGAGATCCTGACAGCGATCAAGCAATACGTCCGAGTACCCCAAAATGGCAGTCATCGGCGTACGCAGTTCGTGGCTCATGTTCGCCAGAAAGCGGCTTTTGCTGAGATTTGCCGCTTCCGCGTTGTCCTTGGCGAGCTGCAGTTCATGCTCATACTGTTTCTGCCTGGTGATGTCCGTCGCAACACCCAGATATCCGATGATCTTTCCATTCGCATCGCGCAGACAGGTCACGGCAAGACTGACGCGTTTGGCACTGCCATCGCGATGGAGATAGGTCCACTCACGTTCTTCCACACCCTGGACTTCAGCCACGGCCACGAAGATCTCCAGCCCCGTTACGTCG
>JAGQPK010000983.1 GCA_020426755.1 Planctomycetales bacterium | reverse complement strand
AGATCCTCTGCATCGTGCCGGGCGAGACCGGAGCTGAGCGTCCAATAGAACAGCAACGGCGTGTATAGCTGCACGAACCTTTCCCACGCAGCGGCATCCGGTTCGGCGCACAGTCTTTCAAGCAAACTGGCGGAAGTCGAGTTCATGTGAAAGATCTGCCGTGAGTATGCGTACTCTTATTCAGTGGCATGCGATCCTCGGGAAACGAACGGTGGCACCGTCAAGTGATGTTGACAAGTGATGTTGACAAGTGAGGTGGTAGCTGCCGAGCAATCAAGTGCTCACTCATGAGCCGCGGTTTCTTTAGGGACCGACACGAGTTTAAGGTGATTTCACCGTCAATCGCAAGTCGGTGGTTGATCGATTAATTGTGAGAAGGGAAACGTGCAGAGATGATGAAGTACGCGCTACTGTTGACGACATTCTTGGGATTGTTCACTGCGACTACTTGTCCCGCGGCTCTCGTAATGTCGTACACTGAGCTGGCTCAGGGATCGCCCATTGATCTCACGGGGGAAGGCAACATTGATTGGGTCAAGTGGGGCAACTCGCAGACGGATGCTTTTGGTTACGCGGCCGTAGAAAAGGTCGGAGGTTCGGTGATCGGTCCGATCCTAACGCCACTCGGAGATGCAACCGGGTTCGGCACGGCAGTCGGTCTCGCGACGTTTACTTCCGGTGGCAACTCTTCCTCTGCGAGCATCCCCGGTACGCTCGAGTTCTCTTGGTCAGACGGCACCGTCGCCATGGCAGGAGGCAGCTCGGTAGATGCCGTGGTTAGTGAATACATTGTCGGGCTTACCAACCCGCCGAATTCTTATCCGATTGGACTGGGCGTCTCATTTGATGCGGCAGCGGCCGCTACGACGCAAAGGCTGAGGGTTTACGTGCAAGGTTTTAATTCCGATGCTCTCCTGACAGCCTCTCTCAGCGGCGGTGAGTCGAGTTCACTCGTCATCTCACCGACGGGACGGCCAGCATTCAGTCCCTCGAATGACTTTGCGATCGGCGTGCTCGACGTCGATTTCTCCGGCGTCGGTCAAACACTGACGATCAGTGCGACGACGCAAGACCCACGCACGACCGGCGCCCAAAAAGATTTCGCCAACGTCGGCTTCATGGCCGCCACGGTTGCGGTCCCTGAACCCTCTTCGTTTCTTCACTTAGGCGTCGCCTTCGCCGCTCTCACGCTCGGCTACATCCAGCGCACAGGAAAGATCCGGGTGACCGATGGTCGAGCGTAGCCAGCGCCTTTGACATCCACGTCGCAAGTGATTGAGTAGCCGGGATTCGGTCGATAGCGAGCCCGCTGCATATCAACGTGTGACGAAAGTTGAGGCAGAGCGAGATTGCGAGGATTCTTGGTCAACGTGTCGCGTTCAAGGCGGTTGGCCAATCTTGTCGAGTCACAGTGACGAGTTTCTCCGTCCCATCGGGCAGTCACAGGCATGGCGTTGAAATTTAACTACGCCACTCAATCGAGCGGTGCCACGCTCGTTGTCTGAAACCGTTGCAGCTGCCGTGCAAATCAATGCGACCGTTGCCGCATTGTTCAACGAACTTGCTCCGCTACGTTCTGCCGACTGGCGTTGGCCAATCCAAACCCTATCGAGGAGCCCAGACGCCGTTGCGCGGGTTGGGCTTGGATTCGAGCAATTCGCCATGCTTGTCACTCATCGGGATTTGCTGGCGTTGCCAACCTTGCTCCTGTTCTCCTGGTATACTCGTGTGCTGGCTGGACTAGCGATCATCGTGTCGTCGAGCTGAATCCGTTGTGCGTGGTAGCGCAGGGTAACCGTTTTCGAAACCTGGATAATGAAATAATCTTATGAGTCGATCATCAAAAACTTGGGTCTTATCGCTTGTGATCGGAGTCATGTGCTGCGTGGCAGGTCGTGTCGCGTCCGCAGCGGACGTCTACGACTACGACGCAGTGCATTCTTCGATCACATTCAAGGCACGCCACTTGGATATCAGTTGGATTCACGGTCGGTTCAATGAAGCCACCGGCAAGTTTTCGCTCGATCGCGAGCATCCGGCCAAGTCGACATTTGAGTTGTCCATTAATGTCGATAGCGTCGACACTGCCAATAAGGCCCGCGACGAACATCTCCGTCAGCCTGACTACTTTGACGTCAAGCAGTTTCCGACGATCGAATTCAAGAGCACCCACACCAAAGTTATCGAGGGGGGCTACGAAGTGACCGGCGATTTTACGATGCACGGGACGACGAAGCCGGTAACCTTGGTCTTGATGGGCGGTCAAGAGCACGATTTCAAAGACGTCAAACGTGTGGCGTTCTCGACGGAACTTAGTGTGAAGCGGAGC
>JAGQPK010000982.1 GCA_020426755.1 Planctomycetales bacterium | reverse complement strand
CAGCGGCGAGGTCGTCCCGGGGTCACTGGAAATTGCTGCAGACGGCCACGGCGCGGAATTTCAACTGGGTGGCAACGGCCGGAACCTGCATGTCTCTTATCGTGGGCAAGTACCTCTGAATCTGGCCGAGTCTCGTCAAGTCGTGGTCGAGGGGGTTGTGACCGATCGCTGCGTGATTCGCGCCGAGCAAGTGCTGACGCGTTGTTCGAGTAAATACACAGCAAAGTTGCCGGCAGAATACTCTGCCGATTCCGACGCAGGTATTGTTCGATGAGATGGCTGGGCGAGATCGCTCTGCTTTGCGCCTTTGTAACATCGATCCTGGCGGTGCTATCGCTGGTGATGGGGGTGGCGTGTCGTCATGCCGCGTTGCGCAAAGTAGGGCATATTGCGGCCGGTTCAACTTTCGTTTCACTGACGATCGCCAGCGGTGTTCTACTGCATGCGTTCTACGGCAAAGACTTCGATTTTGCGTGTGTCCAACAGTACACCAGTCAAGATCTCGCGTGGCCCTACGCGTTGGCCGCCATGTGGATTGGGCAGGCGGGGTCGCTGCAGTTATGGAGTTGGCTTACTGCGGCCGTGGCGGCGGGCTTCTGTCTGCGAGCGCGCAGCCGTTCTGAATCACTGACATGTGTAGCACTTGCCATCATGATGGCATTCTGTGCGTTCTTGATAACGACGATGGTATTTGCTGCGGATCCGATGGCCGTGTCGGTCTCGCGCGCGCTGGATGGCGATGGGATGAGCGCCGTATTGCAGCACCCGGCGATGCTGGTGCATCCGCCGATCGTTTTCTTTGGATACGCGTTGTGGACGGTGCCGTTTGCATTAGCGATGGCGGCTTTAATTGTCGGCGACTTCGACGAAGCGAATCGATTGGCGCGGGGCTGGGCCTTGTGCGGTTGGCTCACATTGGGTGCGGGCATACTAATTGGTGGCTACTGGGCTTACAACGAATTGGGATGGGGCGGTTATTGGAATTGGGATCCGGTTGAGAACGGTTCGCTCATTCCATGGCTGCTTGGCACGGCATATCTGCACGCCCTAATGGCATGGCGTCGCAGCGGAGTGCTGCAAAAAACGGCGATGGCGACGGGGTTGGCAACTTTCGGCTGCTGCAACTTCTCGGCGTTTCTCACGCGCAGCGGCATCTTCAGTAGCTTGCACGCATTCAGCCAATCTCCTATCGGATGGCTGTTCCTGTGGCTGATGCTGACGATTGTCGGCGCGACGATTGGCTTGATTGTGTGGCGTCAGCGAGACTTGCGAGCGGTGCGGGCATTGTCAACGCTCGTTTGTCGAGAAGCGATGATCATGTTGAACTGCGGTGCGCTGATTCTGCTGGCCGGCGTGATCGTGATCGGGACGTTGCTGCCTACGATGGCAGCTTGGCTGAGTGGTAGCAAGATTGTCGTGGGGCCGGAGTTTTACAATCGAGCCGTCGTGCCGGTCGGCTTTGCGATCCTGATAACGACCGCCACGGCACCGCTACTGCGCTGGCGACAACGACCGACTGATTGGCAACGACGTGGACTCTTGATTAGTGGCGGCGTGGCATCGATCGCGATGGTCGCGACGCGGATCGGTCTGCGACAAGGCTGGATCGTTGGTGGTCTGTTGGCTTGCTTGTGTTTCGGATTCACCGCATCAGTCATGGCGATTGGTCATGACTTCCGGCAACATCTGGGGAGCTCCCTGACGCGCTGGCAGCGCCTTGCTCGCAGCCGCCGTGCGCTGTATGCGGGCCTGACAATTCATTTGGGGTTGTTTGTTTTCGCACTGGGCCTCGGCGTCTCTTCGCTAGGAAGTGAACGCAGCGAAGTCACGCTGCCGATTGGTGAAGCAGTCGACCTATGGGGGCGAAGCATACGTCTCAGTAGCCTGACAGAAACACCAGCCGCGGGTAAGCGAATTGTCGCGGCCAATCTGGTCCTAACTGACCGAGCGGGGGCCGAACGCAGCTTGAGTCCCGCTCAACACTATCATTGGCATCGCCGGGAATGGACGACCGAAGCAGCGATCGATGCTACTTGGCAAGATGATTTCTATGCGGTTTTGAATTCGAGCGATCTGAACGATAACGTTCGTCTAACTTTTCTGCGAACACCCGGTATGTCGTTGGTGTGGCTCGGCGCATGGATGATGGGCGCCGGCGGCCTACTTGCGGCGTGGCCTCGCACCGGACAACGCGGGGCAGCAACGTTAGTAGATCAGAGGCTGCTGCAAATGCAGATGGGCTCGCAACAACGGCATGCAGCATAAGTTCAAGACGTTCGTCATGTACGATGAGGTGCAAGTGTATGTTCTCGGTTCTCCATCGCTCGCA
>JAGQPK010000981.1 GCA_020426755.1 Planctomycetales bacterium | reverse complement strand
CCACACGAATGAGCCTCTTTGGATTAGCACAATCGAAGCTCCGTTACTTGTTGCTCGCCACAGCATCAATCTGCTTGTCTGCAAACAGTGCCTCGGCCGACTTGGAATGGGCCGGCCTGGAGAGCGTCGAATGGCTGACGGACACCAGCGATTTGATCTTTGTCGGTCAACAGCGTGAAACCAACGTCGTCGTCATCGCGTTGCTGAAAACGACGCAAGCGGCACGCGCGGCATTTTCGCCGGGACGAGAGTTCACAACAAATCACCTGACTGCAATTGGCCCCAATACGCTGTTCGATGCCGCGGAGTCGCGACGGCAACTCAATCCCGACGAGGTTGCCATCTATTTCATGCGGAAGGATCGCTCAGGACGATTCCACGTTGCGAAGCGACAGTCGTTACAAACACCACTCGTCTTAATCACCCAGGCAGAACGAGTGGAGTTCTTTGGTGTCGATCGACACGGCGTGCCGCTCAAATCCGGCGTCAAACTCTTGTCAGTCGTTCGCGAAAGAATCCGCCACGGTTCGATCGTGCCGTACCAATTTCCTCGCGATTATGGCGAAGGCCCGCCAGGACCCCGGTGGACTACGAGCGGGGCACTATCGCTGGGAGACTACACCTTTGATGTCCGCGTGCCCGCTTATCCGGAGTGACGTTCGTGCGCTACGCTATCTATTGTCTTGCATTTATGACCATTGTGGTCGCTGGCTGGCGTGCGTCTCAAATGCGTACCGTTGATGGGATCAAGCGAGTTCCACAGCCGGAACTGCGCGCCCTGCTCCGCGAATTGGCGGAGGCCGAGCCAGCGATTGCTCCGCCGCTGCGTCCCGCGGTGCCGGCGTGGCCCGCATTGCCTTACTCGCCATTGCTGGCAATCGAGTGCGACGGAGTTTGGCACTACCTGCGCATGATGAATTTCGGCAACTGGGAAGAACAGATGCGGGAGTCAAAGATCAATCATTTACGAATACGTTTTAGCGAACCGAGCCGCCACCTCGACTATCGTCGCGACGACCTGGAATTGTGGCGGCTCGCGTCGTGGGAGACCATGCGACACCTCGATGTGCGTGACTATGGTGAGTATCGGTTCGAGAACATGCGCAAGCAACTCATGCCAGACGGTCACACGCGTTCGACTTCTGCGGCCGAAACTAGTGAATTCACATCCGTACGCGACCTGAACTTAGGCCGTCATCAAATAAGCCACTTCGGCTCGTTTCCCAAATTAGAGCGTGTCCAGGTGTTCGACCCCGAGTTTCTGAAAGAGATCACTGATACTTACCCGCACGTGTTAGTAGCAGTCGTTCCGGACAATACGAGTGGTTGGTCTCGAACGACCGACGGGTTTCTCCAGACAGACGGAAATCCGTCAGCGCGTTCCCTGCCGCCGAATCCGACTGCCGAAGAACTCGAATTGGTGGATTGGCCCGAACTTGAGCAGCTAAATGAACTCCAGCACATGCCGCAGCTACGCAAGCTGACGATCCTCTCCTGTCCAGTCGGCCTACAACATTTCCCGCTCGATTCGCTACGCGAGCTGACAACGTTACGGCTCGGCTGGTGTGGCCCACTCGACGACCTGCGGCAACTGGTTCGCTTACCGAAACTAAAATCGCTTCACTTGTCGGCCGTCCCGATTGACAAGCTGAGCGATCTCGCACAGCTCGAGCAACTCGAAGAGCTACGACTCGATCATCTCGATACTCTGTCCGAACTGTCGGCGTTTCACCAGATGCATTCGTTGCGCAAGTTCGTTTTGACCAGCTGTCCCAACGTAAGTCTCCCAGAGATTCGAAGCCTACAAGCCGCGTTGCCGGCGTGCGCCGTGCATTTCGAAATGCGCTGAGTCGACAGGTACGGCTGGCGACTCGAGCCCTTCGCCTCGCCCAACGCTCGCACGATTCAGTCGGCAGATCCCCGCGCGGCTTGCAATTCCCGCGACACGGCTTTACCTTTGTGACTCACTAGTGCTGCGTTACAGCTAAATTTGGGATCGGACATTGTTCGCCGTAACGCGCCAGCGTCGGTTCGAAGCGTCGGAAACCGCGGCTTGCGCCGTTCGGCGAACCCCAAGATTAAGCTGCAACGCAGCACAAGCTGACCAACCTCAACCGGCATTTTCCGCGATCGTATCGGAGCCCCGCATGCGACACATTCTCACACGACTGATCGTATCTCTGGTGGCTGCTTTCCAATTGACGGC
The DNA here is from genome assembly GCA_020426755.1 of Planctomycetales bacterium. Lineage (GTDB taxonomy): Bacteria > Planctomycetota > Planctomycetia > Pirellulales > Pirellulaceae > JAGQPK01. The sequence continues at coordinate 124 of JAGQPK010000981.1, read as the reverse complement.
CTGGGCGAGTGCCGCTGAATCGACTGAGCAACCGTCGCAGGTCCGCCCGAACATTGTGCTCATTTTGGCCGATGACCTAGGGATCAACGACTTGGCTTGCTATGGCCGCGCGGATCATCGCACG
>JAGQPK010000980.1 GCA_020426755.1 Planctomycetales bacterium | reverse complement strand
TCGTGGCCAATCGGATTGAAACGACGGTCGACATTGGACTATACAGCGGTAACTTTTCTACAGACGTGCTAAATTCGCTTCGCATTACGGAAGTCGCGTTCATCGGACACGGCAAACCTGAGTTTATCGAAGTCAAGAACATCGGAGCAACGCCGCTCGATATTTCGGATGTCGCATTCACACGCGGTGTATCATTCTCGTTCTCAGCGAGTGCCTTGCCGACACTGTTCCCGGATGAACATGCTGTCGTCGTCGGGGCCAGCCTCAATCGACTCAATGCCAACTTCGATACAACACAGATCAACGTCGCCGGCATTTATGTGGGCGATTTGGATCGTGAGGAGACAATCGAACTGCGTTCGTCGGCCGGTGACTTGATTAGCTACCTCGACTACGACGACGACTGGTACGTCCTGATGGATGATGAGTATCAACCTTGGACGTTGACCGTAATCGATGAGCAAGCCGATGCGACTCGCTGGAACACCAAGCAGAATTGGCGCCCAAGTAGTTTCCAGGCCGGCTCTCCCGGCAGCGATGATCCCCGCGCGACGCCCGATCCCGGCGCGGTCGTCATCAATGAAGTAATGACGAAGACAATTGACGACTTCAACGACGTGATCGAACTGTATAACACGACGGATCACGACATCGATATCGGCAATTGGTACCTTGGCGATCGCGCTGCGAACGACGATCAGGGCGAAAATCTCATGCGCTATCGCATCGCGCCCGGTACGGTGATTGAAGCGCACGGCTATCTGGTGTTCTCGCGTCAAACGCATTTCGCCAATCCGGCAGATCCCGGCACGGTCACACAGTTCGGTTTGAGCAGCTTTGGTGAAGGCGTTCATTTGATCGCGGCGGACGAGTTCGGCACAACGCTCGGTTACTCGGACTCGGCGTACTTCCCCGCAACCGAAGTTGGACAGTCATTCGGTCGCATTCCGCTAAGTGACGGTTCGTCGACGTTTGTGGTGATGAGTTCACCGACTATCGGCGGCCCCAATTCTGCAGCGACAGCGGGGGCACTGGTCATCGATCAGATCATGTATCATCCGGATGGACTGCTGAGTGAAGAGTACGTTCGCGTGTTAAACACGACTGACGCAGACGTACCGCTGGTAACCGAGCTAGGTAGTTGGAAGCTCAGCGACGGCATCTCGTATGACTTTCGCGAAGCAGGCATGCCCCTGCTGGCCGCACACCAATCGATGATCATCGTGCCCGTCGATCCTGTGTATTTTCGCGAAACTTATCAAGTACCGAATGAGGTGCAGGTCTTCGGTCCGTATCGCAATTCGCTCAACAACGCCGGCGAGTCGATTATGCTGACTCGCCCAGGGCTGGAGAACCGAGACCTGATGGTGGACCGCGTCACGTACGACAACGAGGGCAGTTGGCCGGTCGTGGCAAACTCAGGCAACGTCGCACTTAATCGCATTGCCACCGCGGTGCTAGGAGATGAACCGAGCAACTGGGTGGCTTCGACAACTTCCGCGGGCACCCATCTGCGCGACGGCATTTTCATGATTGAGCAATATGATACGCTGGCCGCCGCCATCTATGGCCACAACGCCATCGGCATGATGGCGCGTCAGTCCCAGGCCGGCGACGCCAACGGCGACGATCGCTTCGACAGCCGCGACCTCGTGCAGGTCTTCCAAGCCGGGCTGTATCGCCTAGCAGAACACGCAACGTGGCTAGACGGCGACTGGAACGGAGATGGTCTATTCGATGAAGCCGACCTGGTTGCGGCTTTCCAATTGAGCCGTTACGTGAATTGATGATGAATTCAGCACAATTGCCGTTCTCTTCAGTTACCGCATCCGCTTAGATGATTGAACGCTCGTGCTCGTGCTCGTGCTCGTAAACGATAGCTTAGTTAGCCGAAAGGCGCAAGCCGCGGTTCTCACGGTCGTCATACTCTACGCCGGGACAGAACCGACGCTAACGCGTTGCGGCGAACTAAACGCAGAACTAGCGAGTTCCGAATCAGACGTCCACGCGAGCCAACTGTGGCGTCAACAGGAATCCAAGCCATGCCCACTCGCAGCCGACGCAGACCTGGTCGCATCCGTCATCTCGAGCACCTGGAAGCACGCCGTTTGCTGGTTGGTTCGGTCGACGGCTATGTTTGGCACGATCTCGATCGGGACGGTGGCCGGCGCGGCGATGAGTATGGTGTCGCCGGCGTCACCGTGCGGTTGATCACGGAAGCTGGCGGGCTGGCGGATCAGACCCGCACCAACGATCGGGGGCACTATCGGTTCGACAACATCGTGCCGGACGACTACTTTGTGGAGTTCATTTTGCCTGACGGAACGGAAT
>JAGQPK010000097.1 GCA_020426755.1 Planctomycetales bacterium | reverse complement strand
GGTGAGAGCGGCGACTCAGTGGTGCCAATGAAATTGATGCTTCCGGTCAGATTGTTGCAATCGATGATAATCTCGATCAGATCTCCATCCTGCAGTTTGCTGATCGGTCCTCCTGCCAGAGCTTCGGGTCCGACGTGTCCAATACAGGCACCTGTGGAAACGCCCGAGAAACGGGCATCGGTAATCACAGCAACATGCTTGCCGAAGTCCAGGTATTTCAATGCGGAGGTGATCTGATACGTTTCTTCCATGCCGGAACCGAGTGGGCCGCGACCGATCAAGACCAGCACGTCCCCCGGCACGAGTTTGCGATCTGACTGACCCTTGATGGCAGCGATCGCCGCCGCCTCACTCGTGAACACGCGCGCCGGACCGGTGTGTCGGTAAACGCCATCGGCGTCGACAACCGATGGGTCGATCGATGTGGCTTTGATGACGGAACCTTCCGGGCATAGGTTGCCGACGGGAAAGCACACGGTGCTGGTCATGCCGCGACGACGAGCTTCGGCTGGCGGAATGATGACGTCGTCTGGATTGATGCCGTCACGCTCTTCGAGCAAACGTCGCAGCACTCGACGACGCTCGGATTTCTCCCACCAGTCGAGCACTTCCGCCCAGGTATGACCGCTGGCAGTCTTCGCATTAAGCCGTATCAAGCCCAACTCACGCAAATGCAACATGACTTCGGGCACACCGCCGGCTAAGAAGACTCGCACCGTTGGATGATTCGTGGGACCATTGGGCAGCACATCGACGAAGCGAGGCACTTGCCGATTGGCTTCCATCCAATCCTCGACGCGTGGCCGCGTGAGTCCAGCGGCGAAGGCGATTGCCGGCAAGTGCAGCAAGAGATTAGTGGAACCGCCGCAGGCCGCATGTACCATCATGGCGTTGTGGATCGAGTCGTCGGTTAACAGGTCGCGCGTCGTCTGTTTTTGATCGACCATCTGGCGGAGAGCCTTGGCGCTGCGCATCGCTATGTCGATCCAAATGGGCTGACCGCTGGGAGCCAGCGCCGAATGGGGCAGACTTAGCCCCAACGCTTCGCCGATGACTTGCGAGGTTGCTGCGGTGCCAAGGAATTGGCAGCCGCCGCCGGGTGAGCCGCAAGCAGCACAGCCAGCGCGCGCGGCCTCTTCTAAGCTGATTTGTCCTTCGGCATAGCGAGCACCGATCGTTTGGACCTTCGCCGTATCTTCGCCGTCATCGGGTGGCAGCGTCACGCCGCCAGGAACCAAGACCGTGGGGAGATCTTGTGAGCCGGCGAGAGCCATCATCATGGCTGGCAAACCCTTGTCACAGGTCGCCACACCCAGTACTCCACGACACGTCGGGAGCGAACGAATCTGTCGGCGAAAGAGCCCGGCAGCGTCATTACGAAACGGCAAGCTGTCAAACATGCCGGTCGTGCCTTGAGTTCGACCGTCGCACGGGTCCGTAACGAAAGCCGCGAATGGCACACCACCGGCTCGTTTAATTTCGACGGCGGCAGCTTGCGTCAAGAGTCCGACTTCCCAGTGCCCCGTGTGGTAACCGAGCGCCACAGGTTGGCCGTCGGGTGCGCGCATGCCGCCTTGCGTGCTGAGAATCAGCAGCTGAGGACCCAGCATCTCGCGCAGTGGCCAGCCCATACCAGCGTTCTGCGTCATGCCGAAGAGATGGCCGCTGGGCCAATGACGCAGCATTTCATCCGTCAACGGCAAGCTGCCGGACGGGCTGGAGCCGACACTGCGGACCTCCAGCAACTGCGGATCGGGCGTTTCCAGAATGTCGTACGAAGCAGTCATGCGGCTCACCTCAACAGTCGTGTTGCGAAGCGCCAATTGTGACGCCACCGAAACCGGCTGTCGAGGTCCGCAGGTCTGCCTACTGCTCGCCGAGTTGCGATTGAGCTTGGTAAGCCTTCATCGCGGCGGCTTCGTTCGACAATTTGAACTCAGGCCCTGCCGGGAAGTATTGAATGTCGTCCTGCAGATAGTACGGGCTAGGCAGCGTTTGGCCCGCCACGTCCACCTGACATCCGGTTGAGCTCAGACTTGCTGCTGCCAGGAGGCCGCAAACTACCAGTCCGGTCCAACGCTTGTGAATTTCACTGCCAGTCATTTGACGCACTCCGTCGCAGGGTTGCTGTAAGTCGTACGATCCTTATCGGCCGCACCATCAGCGAACTTCAGCCAACCCAGAAAATCGTTCCAAACGGAAGTTCGCCGAAAGACGCCAGCCGCGGTTCTCGCCAGATTTGGGATTAGCTCCGACGCTGGATTTCGGATTTCGGAAATGAAGCATGAACGTTCAATATTCAGAAATCAGTAATCATCATTCAAAAATCCGCCCACCCAGTGACAGCAGTTTTTGTGTGGTACGACGAGCCCTGAATCCCACTTCCGCACGGTGTGCTGCGAGGCTCTTGTTACGTTACATGCATGGGGCACACCGCGTGAACTCGCGTGAAAAACATGCAGCGACTACTTTGCTTCCGCTATCATAAGAGGACGCCGCCATCATTTCGCACGGCAATTCCCGTCAGATGTTCCGGAACGCAGATGACGGCCCGGTAAGCCCACTGCCGCAACCTAACACCGCAAGACACTGTTACTCGATCTCACTCACTGGCCAGAGTGGAGAGGCTGCTATGTACAATCGATCGATCATCCGGCTCACCAGCTTGTGTTTGCTGTCATTGATATCGTGGCAAGGGATAAGCCAGCCTGCGGTGGGGCAAGTGGCAGCGCTCGAGGGCCGTGCGGTGCCGCGGCAGAGCTATTTTCTGGCGTTTGTTCCGTACAATCAGGGCGACTATCGTGAGGCGCTGAAGAACTTTCGTTCGGCGGGCAACAGCGGTATCAACACAGGGCTGGGACGCTGGGTTGATTCAATCTGTTACGCGACGATGATGGGCGAGTGCTTCTATCGCGCCGGCGACTTAGCCTCGGCACTGGAACAATATGATGCGGCGCTGCAGTTGATGATTTCGCAGCGCGGCTGGATGTCGCGCTTGCAGTTGCAGCCGATCGCCCTGACTCCCGCGCCTGCGCGGCCGCTGCCTTGGGGGCCATCGACGCGCGGTGCCCTGCCGTCAGCTTTCCCCGAACAGATGCTGAGCGCGCAGGGCACGAACATCGAGCAAGTCGCGCGACAAGGTGGCGTGGTGCTGCCGCCGGAGTTGTATCCGGTGCGCGTGGGAGAGATCATGCGGTGCATCGCCCTGGCAGCGAAGCGCCGGCATGACATCCTGGGTCCGCTGGCCGCGCATGTTCCGCTAACGGAACAGATTGCAAAGGAGTTGGCAAGCCGCCAGATACCACAAAACTTTTGGCTGCAGAATTTGGTCGACGTGCAACTGGGCATTGCCAAAGCTGCTGCTGGCGACGATCAAGAAGCGATGCGACTGTTGCAGCGTGGCCATGCCATCGGTGGGCGACTCGACCATCCCTTGACGCCGCTCGCTTTGCTGGAAATGGGCCATCTGTCGCTAAAACAAAATCAACTAGAGGCCGCGCAACGATTCTATTTCGAAGCTTCAATGTCCGCGGTTAACTATGAGCAGCCTGATGTTGTGGAAGAAGGTTTGCTGGCCGCCGCGCGGATTCATGACTTGAAAGCTGACGGCAGCGTCTTCGCACCGCTCGTTACGGCATCCGCCTGGGCTGTAAGCAATCGGTTGAATCGAACCGCCTCCGCTATCTTTCTGGCGTTGGCGGAGCAAGCTGCCTATGCAGGCCGCACCAAAGATGCCAACGGCTTCTTGACACAGGCCCGTCGCGCGATGGGACGCAGCGGATTACCCTTGAGCGATCTTGGCGGCAGAATGCAGTACCTGGGAGCGCTCGTTGCCTATCAAGCCGGCAATAGCGATCTGGGCCGCAAAACGTTGCTCGACGCTCAGTCAATCATGAAGGTGCACTCGGCACGCCTGTTTCAGACTGAGCTCACCAACAAACTCTATCTATCCAAGGGGTTGTCCTCGCACGCGGCCGGAACGCTCTTTGCCGATTTACTACGCGAGCCGACCGACGCGGATTGGCAACGCGATCCGGCGGAAGTCTTGTTAGTGGAGATGACTCCGCACGTGCCTGTGCTGGAACGCTGGCTTGAGATCAACATTGAGCGTCGCGATCCAGAGTCGATTCTACTTGTAGGCGAAATGATCAAGCGTCACAAATTCTTTAGCCAACTAGAACTCGGCGGACGTGCGCTTAGTTTGCGCTGGTTGCTGGGCGCACCCGAAGCCGTGTTAAATGACGTGGCGCGGCAACAGCGTCAAAAGTTGTCGGACAAGTATCCGCAGCTTGCGACCCAAACGCGTCACATGACGCAGCTCATGACGCAGTTGACAGAACTGCCCGTGATGCCGACTGAGGGAGACGCGTTGAAGGCGTATGACCGGGCGACGAAGGACTTGCATCGGGCGGCGGACGATGCGGAAACGCTACTACATTCCGCGGCACTCGCCCCTGTGCCCGCAGTCCGCGTGGCACCGCCGCTGTTGTCACTCGATCAATTGGAAGTCAAGTTGAAAGAAGGCCAAGCGATGCTCGTGTTCATCGCGACTTCGCGTGGAAATTTGCAGGCCGTGTTGGTCACATCCGAGAAACAGTACCGCACGTGGCCGGTGAAAGGGACGGGACGCATTCGTAGCTCGATCGTTTCACTGATGCGCGAGATTGGCAATTACGATTCGAATCAGGTGCTGGACGCCGATAAGCTAACGAACGAAGATTGGAAGGCGACCTCGGCACAACTGTTGTCGGGTGTGATCGAAAACAGCTCGAAGACGCTGGAGGGCATCAATGAACTGATCGTTGTGCCCGATGGCGTGTTGTGGTATCTCCCGTTTGAAATGTTGCAACTGACAACAACTGATGGACCCAAGTTGCTAATCGATCAAATGGCCATACGCTACGCGCCGACAGCCGGTTGGGGAGTGCCGGATGGCCGACCCAAGAGTACGGCTGGCAATCGCGTCATCGTCCACGGTCGCTTGTTTAGTCGCGAAACGGAAGCACTCACCAGTGCTGCAGCGAATCAACTCAAGGACCAATTCCCACGCAGTGTGGTGCTGCGAAAAAGACTGCCCGCGACAACTCGCTACGTGGCGCCTGGCTGGCAACATCTGATCGTGATCGATGATATCGAGTTGAACGATCGGAACCCGTTGAGTTGGTCGCCGGCGCAGATTGACCAGGGCAAGCCGGGCAGTTCGCTGTACGATTGGATCGGCTTGCCGTGGGGCGGGCCCGATGTCGTGGCATTGCCCGGCTACCACAGTCGCAGCGAAGATGGCATGAAGGGCAAGCTGACCGGAGACGAAATGTTTCTCTCAACGGCCGGCGTGATGGCAACCGGCACGCGATCGATCCTACTGAGCCGCTGGCGAACCGGCGGACACTCGTCGATGGAGTTGTTACGCGAGTTCTTTCAAACGCTGCCGGAACAACGGGCAACGCCAGCTTGGCAACGCAGCATTCAACTGGTGCGCTCCGCTGAACTTGATCCGAGCACCGAACCTCGTCTCAAAGGGGCCACCGCCGACAAGTTGCCATCGGCCGATCATCCGTTCTTCTGGGCCGGAATGATGCTGGTCGGCGAAGATTGAGGTTGAATGTTGAATATCGAATGTTGAATGTTGAATGTTGAAGTAGTTCGCCGCAACGCGTTAGCGTCGGTTTGTGCTGCCGCTGAGCTTGCCAAGTGTGCCGTCCTCACGACGCATTTCATTAAGTATCACCCGCACGCGTCGCCAATGTGGCATGAACGCGTCGGCGAACCAAATTGGCCACGGGAACCTTGGTCGCTTGTCGCAATGTCGCGCGACGTTTGCCAGTAGCCACTCGTCGCTGAATGCGAGCCACTCGCCCGTTGCGATCATCAGATTCCAGCGACAAGCTGGATAGACCTCATACCGCAGGATTTCCCCCAGCTGTTGTTCTGTGTAGGGCGAATTTCCTAAGACGGCGGCGATCCGTTCGTAATCGGACTCGCCCAATTCTGTGTCGAGAAAGAACTCTGACAGGGCGCGCCATACCGGCAATCGCGTCAGCAAAAGATCTTGCATCATAGCGACTCCTCACAGCAGGCAGCGTCATCTGCCGACGAGACGTAAGCTAGTTCGTCACAGTGCTTGATTTTACGCGCTGATCACCGCAGCTACAGCGTCCCGATGTATAGGAGCAGTTATGAACCTGTTCAGTTCGGCAGAAAGTGCAAAGATGCCGCCTTATGCACCGTTTCTGTTTCTCTTCGTCGGAGCCGGCCTGGGCTTCCTCGGCTTTCGAGATCTTTACCGTGCGCACTTGAGTGTCGACTGGCCGGTTGCAAACGGTACATTGGTGGAGTCGCAAGTCATCGAAGTTCGGCGTCGTCAGCGAGGCATGCGATCCTACAAGGCATCCATTCGCTACGATTACGCGGTCGACGGTCAGCAATTTCAGGGGACGCGGGTGGCTTTCGGTGACTCGAGTTGGATCAATCGCGACTACGCTCAGACGACAGTGAATCGGTATCGTTCTGGCAGCGCCGTCGAAGTGCATTTCATGCCTGGTAGTCCGAGCGTCTCCGTGCTCGAACCGGGCGTCTCGCCGCTGACCTGGGCCATTCCGGGCATTAGTCTCGCGAGCGTTGCGGTGGGGCTATGTACACTGGGAGTGGTGCGTAGCGGTCGCTGACCGGTGTGAGTCGCAGAGTCGTAGGTACTCTTGGAATAAGATCGAAGTACTACCGATTGTGTCACGACACGACGATCGTTTTGCCGTTGAGCCCTAGTGAAATGCCCATGACGACGTATTCCACTTCTTCATCGCCTGAGTTACGCATTTCGTGAACTTCGTGCGGGGCGACGACGACCGTGTCGCCGGCGGCGAGGTCGACGATTTCGGCGCCGACTCGCATCGACGCTTGGCCGCGGATCAGAATGAAGGTCTCTTCCATGTCCTCGTGGTAGTGGGCGCGAAATGAGTGGCCTACGGGCAGTTTGGCCCAATTGATCATCTGGCAGCGGCCGGCCAGCATCTCGTCTTTGGTGGCGATGACACGTTTGAGCACACCAGGATTCTTAGGATCCTCGTGCGACGCGGGGACGAATTCTTGATCGGCGGCGCGGATAATGCGCATCTTGGGTCGTCTTTCTAGCTGCGAAGCAGTGTGGCCCGCTCTCTTATTCGGTGTAAATGTAGTTGAAACTCATCTTAGCGGCGTGACCTTGCGAAAAGACTCAACATGCCGCCAATTAGCAGGCTCAACATACCGCTCGATTCTGGAACCGAGGAAACGGCCGATCGAGGACCCTGTTCGTAGCCACCGTCTTGAAAGGCGACGACTAGGTCGCTGGTTGTGAACTCCCCGTCCCCGTTCCAATCGCCAGTTGACCACGTCGAGTTGTTATCCAAGTCGTCCTCGTACTCTCCTGCTTGAAAGACATTGATGAGATCAGTGCTGTTGAACTCACCATCAAGGTCCGCGTCGCCAGCGTAGCTACGTGCGATGTCGCGAACCCATGTTAAGCTGTCTTGGCCGTCTAGCTGTCCGTCAAGATTTAGATCGAAGAATAGGTCTCACGACAACGTGGCATTCGCAATAAATGCAAGATCAAGCGAAGAGAGTTCGCCATCACCGTTGAAGTCCCCCTCGGTGTCCGTTGAGACCAGAGTCCAGCTCTCGATGATGCCACTGGTGGCGCCAAATGGACCATTAACACCTCCGATCCATTTGGTAAGTGACGGGCCACTTGTCAGTAGGGATACCTTTCCGAATGACACGGGGCTGATGGGGTCGGTGACGTCAGCGTCATAGAAAACCTCTGCCATTTTCTCAGCGTCGTTGTACACAAGCTCGAGTGCGACATGTTGCGTTCTATCGACGTAGGTATCGAACACGCGCCCTGTCTCTGTTGAGACAACTAATTGCCAAGCCGCGTCAGGTACAGGATCGCCCTCTCGTAACCTAATCGAAAGCGTGTGTTTCCCGAATATCCGCTCGAGCGAGACGCTACCGTACGGGTCTAGTGGTCCAGGGGGTATGTCGGAAAGGTCTAGCTCGTCGATGACGAGTCGCTCTCGAAATCCCCCGGTGCCATTCACTGTCCTTCGGAAGCTTTCCTCGGTGGACTCTGGCGCGTGTAAGTTATTGACTTCAAAGCGGTAGCCGCGGTCCGTGATCGTTCCTTTTAGATTGACATCTTGCCACCCTGGGTTGTCCAGTCCAGAGAAATTCCCATTAACGGACGTGTAATCGCCACGTCCGTTGAAACGCTCCAGGAAACCTTCAGTTGCGACTGCACGCGCTGTCAGCAATGTCAGGAGGGTCGTGCTCATCAGCAAATTACGCATTTGACTCACCACTGCCGTTGGATTGGGCCAACTGAACCTCCAATTTTATCCCAAAGCTCGCTGCGCTTGAATCGGCCCGGTTCTGGACAAGAACAATGGCAGTGGGGCGAATTACACCCAGTTTGACACCAGGTGCGGGTTGTTTGATAATCGAAACGCTTGGGCGCCTTGTGGGGGCCGTGTTTTGAGAAATGGAGATCGAAATGAGACGCTTTTTGGCCGTCGCTCTGTTGTTGTCGTCAGTGCTGGCCTGTGGCCGACTGGCGGCACAGGAACCCTTTTCCAATTTGGTGGGCGACACTTCGGTGCAACCGGTCGCTGGTGGTGACACCTGGACGGTCCCCTACATTACCTGGGGCGGCGACGTGGCCACCTTCATGGCCAATGGTGGTCTAGAAACCAAGCCAGGGTCGAACTTCGCCAACTCGGGGCTGAAGATCAAACTGGTCGCAGGTGACGACTTTCCGTCACAAGTGAAGAACTACATGCAAGGCAAGTCGCCGTTTCTACGCGGCACGATGCGAATGCTCGGTCAAGCCAGCGAAGTGCTCGGCCGCGATCCACGCACGAAGCCGGTCGTTGTGCTCCAGCTGTCTTGGAGTGCCGGTGACCACATCGTGGCACGCGAGAATCTCAAGACACTCAACGATCTGCGCCGCGCCGGCAACAAAGTGCGTATCGCCTGTCAGCAAGGCGGACCGCACGTCGGTTTGCTTTACGATTCGCTCGATGCAGCCAAGATTGGCAAGGACGAAGTGGAAGTCGTTTGGGTTAAGGACCTGACCGGCGCGAATGGTCCTGCCGAACTGTTTCGCAAGGACAACTCGATCGATGCCTGCTGTGTGATCACGCCAGACATGATCGGCCTGACGGGCGGCTATGACGCCAAGGGCAGCGGCGCCGAAGGTACGGTCGCCGGCGCGCATGTCCTAAACTCGACTCGCGACATGTCTCGATCGATTGCCGACGTCTACGCTGTGCGATCCGATTGGTTTCAAGCGAATCGCGATGCGGTCGAAAAGTTTGTAGCGGGCTACCTCAAGTCGACACAACGACTGGTTGAATTGCGACGCGGCTTCGAAGACTCGCAGAAGTTGGACAACGAATACAAGCAAGTGTTGACCATGTCGCAGGACATCTTCGGTAAGGATGTGCTGCCGACACTTGAGGTCGACGCACACGGACTGTTGCTCGACTGTGCGTTCGTAGGATTGCCTGGACAAATTGCCTTCTTCCAAGATAGCGGCAACTTGAGCGGCTTTGATGCCAAGATGTCATCGGCGCTCGATCTGGCTACCGGTTGGGGCTATGCCAAGTTCCGTAGCGGATTCGAGCCGCCGCCCTGGAACTATGCGAACGTCGCTAAGCTGGCCGGCGTCAAGTATGAACAACCCAAAACGGGCGGCTCCGTTGAAATCGGCAACGGTGAAGCATTCCCCGGTAGTGACCTGTTGGATGATCGTACGATCGTCAGCTTCACGATCAAGTTCCAACCGAATCAACCGGATTTCTCGGCCGACCGCTACGGCGCCGAATTCAATCGCGCGATTCAAGCCGCTTCGACTTTCGGCAATGCTGTGGTTGTGATTCGTGGACATGCCGACCCGACGAAGGCCTTGATCGACATGATCAAGGGCGGCATGGCCAAAGGGACGATTAAGCGGACCGGACAGTCGCCGAAGTTTCGTTACTTCGTCAGCGGCCGCGAACTCGATTTAACTCAAACGCCAACGGTTGTGCGGTTGATTGAGTCGGGGGCTTTCGAGACATCCGAGTTTAAACCACGTGAGACGGTGCAGGCAGCGCTCAACCTGTCCCTGTCACGTGCCGAGGCAGTGAAGAAGGAATTGATCGGTTTCGCCAAGAAGCAGAACGTCAATCTTGATGCGTCTCAGTTGCAACCGACCGGGGCGGGGATCGCTGAACCGTTGATTGCCAAGCCGGCCAACTTTGACGAAGCGTTGGAAAACATGCGCGTCGAGTTCCGTATCGTGCGTGTGCCGGCGGAAACGTTGAATGAATCGGACTTCTCGTTCTGATGGGCAGAAAGGAACGATGCCGCACCATGTGGATCCGAGCAATCGTTGCGTGGTTGGTGATGGCCGCTGGGCTGCAAGCCGCTCCGCACGTCGTCGTCGTACTGGATGACTCTGGGTCGATGGCCGAACGCATGGACAGCAGCAGTCGATTGACTCGCATGGAGGCAGCGCAGTCTGCGCTGCTGTCAGTTGCCAATCAGTTGTCCGACGACACTCAGTTGGGAGTTCTCGCCCTGAATCGCATCGGGGCGGAAGGTGGCTGGTTGGTGCCGTTGGGGCCGTTGGATCGCGATAGCCTGGGAGCTACCGTCAGGTCTCTGCGGGCCGAAGGTGGCACACCGCTGGGCCACGCCATGAAGTTGGCGGCGGACGGTTTGCTGCAAGCTCGCGCGAAACAACACTACGGCACCTACCGTTTGCTGATCGTCACCGACGGAGAAGCGCAGGACTCGGAACTCGTCGACGGTTACCTACCGCTCATTCGGCAACGAGGCCTGTCGGTCGACGTGATTGGTGTGGCCATGCAATCCGACCATAGCTTGGCAACTCGCGTCGACCGATACCGGCGTGCCGATGATGCGGCGCAGCTTGAACAGGCGATTCGCGAGTCGTTGGCCGAGACGTCGCCGGACGATCAAGGTGCGGCAACCGAGGCCGACTTCGAGCTACTAGCCGGCTTGCCCGATGACGCAGCGGCAGCCATCCTGGCGGAGCTCGGTGAGATGGACAATCAGCCGTTGGGGGAATCACCGGACGATGCGGAGACGATGGCTCAGATTCAACCCACGCCCGGTTCGGGAAATGTTGCGACACCGCCCGCGTGGCCAAATCGGCCGCGACCCGAACGGCGCGGCCCGCCGGTCACTATCATCGTCATCACCGTGTTCATCATGGCTATTTTGAAATCGATCATTGCTGCGGGTAAACGTCGTCGATAAGACGTTCGCATTCACGAGACTTTGCGGGAAAGAAGACAACGTGACTCGAGGCAAGCTCCTGGCGATCTGTTTCGTTTGGTTGGTCATGGTGGGCACTGCCGCTGTGGCTTGGCGGTTTGTCTTCAAACCCAACATCGACGAACAGCAGCAGCGCGAACGCGACACG
>JAGQPK010000979.1 GCA_020426755.1 Planctomycetales bacterium | reverse complement strand
AAACAGCTTTGTGACCAGCAGTCGCGGTTTGCGCCGCGTGAGAAGAAGCTGGAACAACTGGATAACGCCGAGTCCCTGCTTTACGAAATCTCAGCGGACAAGAATTATCCGTACGAGTATCTGTGCTTTCGAATCACGGGCTACCGTCCGGAAGCGACACCGCACCTCTCCGTGCGCGGCGAGGATGCGCAGAACGATCTGCGCCGGTTCGTCGAAGAATTGTCCGATGCGGCGAACATTCGCGTCGAGGACGTCGGCCAACCTGTCTACACGGTTGATGACCTGAGCAAAATGTTTAGCGTGGCGACCAAGACTATTTCGCGGTGGCGCGAAGCGGGTTTGGTGAGCCGTCGCTTTATCTTCGACGGACGCAAACGAGTCGGTTTCCTGCAGCGCAGTGTGGACCGCTTCGTGACGTTCAACCGTGAGAAGGTGAAGCGTGGCGAGCGATTCAGTCAGTTGTCCGATGACGAGAAGGGCGAAATCGTGCAGCAAGCACGTCGTTTGGCGCGTCTAGGCAATTCGCCTTCCGAAGTTAGCCGACGAATTGCTGGGCAGATGAAGCGGAGCGTCGAAACCATCCGCTATACGCTCAAGCATTTCGATCAACAACATCCCGATTTAGCGATCTTCCCAGACCGTGGCGGGCCGCTGACTGCGGAGACAAAGGAGGCGATCTATCGACAGTTTCGCCGTGGTACATCGGTCGATGAACTCGCGCGACGACACGGACGAACGCGAAGTTGCGTTTACGGCATCATCGGTGAAATGCGCGCGAAGCAGGTTCTCGAACTGCCGCTCGACTACATCCCGAATGAACAGTTCGAAGATGCCTCTCTGGAATCGTCCATTTTGGCGCCTTTGCCAGTCGAGGAACGCAAGTCGCGTCCGACTCGGCCGCCGTCCGGCTTGCCGCCCTACCTGGCGTCGCTGTATGACGTGCCGCTGCTAACGCGTGAGCAGGAAGGCCACTTGTTTCGCAAGTTTAACTTCCTGAAATATATGGCCGCGAAACTTCGCGAGCAGCTCGATCCGCAGCAGCCTAAGGCCACGCTGATGGACGAAATCGAGCGGCTCTATGATCAGGCAGTGGAAGTTAAGAACCAGATCGTGCAGGCGAACCTGCGACTGGTCGTCTCCATTGCCAAGCGGCACGTGACGCAGAACGAAGAGTTCTTCGGACTGATCAGCGACGGCAACATGTCGCTGATTCGCGCCGTCGAGAAATTCGACTTTTCTCGCGGAAACAAGTTTAGCACTTACGCCAGCTGGGCGATCATGAAGAACTTCGCGCGGACGATTCCGCATGAGTTCCGACATCGTGATCGCTTCCGCACCAGTAGCGAAGAGATGTTCGCAGGCACGGAAGACGAGCGTCCCGGTGCTCTGGCGATGGAACGGGCGCAGTCGGTTCGTGAAACGCAAGTCGACCGCATCCTGTCGCGGCTGGACGAGCGTGAGCAGGAGATCATTATTCGCCGTTTCGGCCTCCGCGGTGCGGACCGAACCGGCGGGGATCTCAACGAGCCGATGACGCTCAAGGAAGTTGGTGCTCAACTGGGTGTCACGAAGGAACGCATTCGCCAGATCGAAGCCCGCGCCCTCAGCAAATTGCGCATGGCGGCAGAGGAAGAAAAGATCGAGCTTCCGGACTAAAAGTGCCGAATCTACCTGGATCGAACAGCAGGCGCGCCCTCGACATGGTGCGCCTGTTGCATTTTGGCCCCGGCCTGCGAATTTAGCTAAGCAACGTAGCCAAGCGAACCCGCAGCGCCACCAGACTCCACACTCCACTCACTTCGCGCATTACACCCACCCCACCTATTCAAGCCGCTCAATCTCTGGCAAATTACGCAGCCACGATGAGCAGGTAGGGATGATGAGTACGCGTTGCGGAATTGGACTAGCCGAGTCAGGGGCATTTTTTGTACGATCCCGTATTGCACTGAACCCGCCACTCTGTATAGTGACTGGTTTTCACGGTACTTGAACACGGCACTTGTACAAGTTCGGCTGGCGTAGCTCAATTGGCAGAGCAGCTGATTTGTAATCAGCAGGTTGTGGGTTCAAGTCCCTCCGCCAGCTTATTAGGCTCGCGAACTTGCTCGGCTCTTCGACGACAGTGGAGTCCGGCAATCAGGGCAACAGGAAGAGCAACGTACCAAACAGACGCACCGCACCTTAGTAAGTACGCAACACGGCACAGCACATCACGTACAGCGAGCCAAGTACGGTACGCAAATAACAAGGGACCCAACTCCGACAGATACGACTCGGAATCGTTGCAGTTATCGCAGGAGCATCCATTACAACGACGGCCCATCGCAAGCCGAGCCTA
>JAGQPK010000978.1 GCA_020426755.1 Planctomycetales bacterium | reverse complement strand
GCTAATCGGTCAGCACACGCTTTCCGTCGACGGTACGCAAATGACTCTACGTCTCGACGGGGGTTCGCCGACGTCGTTCGTCAAAGGAGATAACGACATCCTCGTCACCTCACCGTCGGGCGCCGTCGTCCACATTGACAGCTCGACATTCGTTGATGGCTTTATAGGGGACATCACGATTTCCGGAGCGGGCACACTTTCCATCGATGGTGGAGCCTCAACAACGCCAATCGACTTCACCGACAATCAGGTCGTCACCAACAGCGTTAATGGAAACATCACCTATGTCGATACGCAACAAGTGGTGAAGACGGGCGATGTACCAGTTGAGTATCAGGATACGGCTAACATCTTCACCACGCTGATCGAATTGCGAGACGACCTATTGAATCGGCGCGATCTGGCAGGTTCTCAATGGCAGGATGCAATCCAGCGTCGCATCGGCGATGTTCAGCAGGCTTCGTCGCGGATTCTCGAAGTCGTTGGTGATCAGTCGGTGTCGCTAGACAATTTGGATGGTATCGAAGCGCGTGTGGAAATCTATCGATTGGAAACCGAGCGTGCCGTTGGTGATCGAGAGTCGGCGGATATCGCGTCGGCAATCGTGCAACTGCAGAATGAGCAGAACATGCTCCAATTCACGTATGCAGTGTCATCACAAGTCATGAGCATCTCGATACTTGACTATCTGCGTTAAGGCCCCAGCTAGTTCGACAGTGCGTCAACCTTGCGCACCAATATCGACATGACGGGACGTTTGAGATCCGCATAGAGCCACGGTTTGCCGACCGCGCGCAGGTGCGATTTCTGTTCAGGCGTAAACCGCGACCACGAAATCACTTCGTCGACAATTTGCGTAGCCTGTTCCGAGGCGCGCAACCATGCCGACTCGCTGGGCATCGTGGCCCAAACGATGATATCAACGCGATAGTTGTTTCGACGCAAGGTCGGCAACACGCGCAGGAGTGCTTCTTGGTGCGTACGCGTCAGTAACGGCGGTTCGGGATTTAACCGATTGAACACATCGAAGACGGCCTCGCCTTCGGTTTCCGGCATCTTCTGAACTGTCGCCAAACGGTCCAACTCATTGAGGAAGCGTTTGTAGACATCTTCTTGCCGATCGACGATCGGTATGCCGTTGTCATCCTCGTTACCGCTTTCCTTGCCGAGTTCATCCGTGGGCTCCGGTTCATCAGTCAAGTAGAGTGGACTCACGGCTACTTGCTGCACAGCTCGCTCGGTCGTATCACCAGAGAAGGCACCAGGCAACCCTGTGCCATCGAACGCCTGCACGAACGACCCTGTCCCGGTGTGCAAGTTCGCGCCCGTTTGCTCTTCAGCCAATGACAACAACACGATAAAGAACGCCAGCAACGCCGTCATCGTGTCGCCGAACGACACGAGGTAGAGTTTACTTGGTGGTGGATCCGGCGGCTTAGGCTTGGGTGCCATCGCTATCCCTCCCGCCCGATCGGGCGCGTCAGCACGATCTTGACCATCGAGGGATCTAACGAATCGTCGCGTCCCACGCCCAGACGTCCTGGTGGTATCGCTTCTTTCTGATACATGTGCGACGTTAGTGTCACGGCATCTCGAATTCGTTGCCGATCGCCCACCATGAACTCGACGTCCAGTTCCTGTTTTCTCAACTGCTGAGCCAGCATGCGCAGATGCTGATGTCCAACGGCAGAGATCTCGCCGCGGCTATCGACTAACAGCGACAACGGTAGCGACACGGAATGCTGCGTCGCCAGTTCGCGCTCTTCCGCATTCTCCAGTCCGGCAAGTCCCTTTGTCATGGAATCGTACGACGGGTCGGTGTTGACGGGCGGAGTTTCCGAACCGCGCATGGTGATTCGCCCGGCCCGCGATCGCTCGCGAACTAGCAATGCATCCCGATCCATTCCTTTGATTTTGTCGCCGGCGATACCTGTAGCGCCGCCACCGCCGAACATCGAGACCTGCATACGATCGAACGATTCCGGTTCGCTCGTAGCAAACGTCAACAGCAGAATGAAGAACGTCATGAGCAGTGTCACCACGTCGCTGTACGTCATCAGCCACGGTGGCAGATCGGCAGGTGGATCCGGATCGGCTTGCTTTGCCATTCGAGCACGCTCAATCAATCATGACCAGGAGTTCTGTTATCGAAGGAGAGCGTCGACCGCGACGTCTCTTAACCGGCTGCGATTAGGCAGCCGTCTGACCTTCAGCGGCCGCTCTGGCCTTGGGCGACAGGAATGCGACCAAACGGCCTTCCACGGTACGCGGCGATTGCCCCTCCACCAAGGACAACAGGCCGGCCAAGATCAATTGGCGAATCAAAATTTCTTCTTTGTTTCG
>JAGQPK010000977.1 GCA_020426755.1 Planctomycetales bacterium | reverse complement strand
GGATCCGCCCAAGCACCGCCAGATACGACTCCATCCGTCACATCAGCGCTGGCACAATGATTGTCATTGCTGCCGCGGCGCCGGCCGCCGCGCACCCAATGCTCCGGTCGTCCCGCGTCTTCGATGGCCAACATCGTGTGAGACATGCCGTCGACGATCTCCTTAACACGTACACCGCGTTCCTTGTCCAGCGCACCCTGAGTTGACTGCGATGACAAACGCTTGAATTTGACGGCAGTTTCCGTGACACGGCCGGGTGGCGCGTAATCACTGGGAGCCGCCGTGAGCGCGTTGCGCTTCGAGATTCTGACCTTGCGATCTTCCGTGGCAGCCGTGGAGGGACACTGCAAGATCGGAATCACGGTGTTGATCGCGTCTTGATTGTCCGCGTGATCCCAATCCTGATAAAAATTCATCCTTTCAAAAGCCTGGTTTTCCTCAACATACGAAAGGACGCGGGGAAACCAGGAGTGCAGGCCGGGACGTCGCTCCGTCAACGGCGGCAACGTGCCGACGGTCGATTCGTACTCCAACACACCCAAGCCGATCTGCTTGAGGTTGTTGAGGCACTGTGCACGCCGCGCAGCTTCACGGGCGGCAGAGATCGCCGGCAACAGGAGACTCACGAGAATCGCGATGATGACGATTACGACCAGCAGTTCAATCAATGTGAATGCTGTGACGCGTTGTTGTTTGGATCGCATGTTTGGTCCTCGTCGCGACATCATACACGATGTCAACGTCGCGAACACAGAATTCGTTGAGATAACACGGAAATCAGCACGAAGCTCACGAACGAGTTTTACCAGCGTCCTCGCGAGAGCAAAGCGTGATCACGTGTAACCAAGGCGGACTTCAGTAAACTCGTGATATCCATTCCCTACATCGAGGGCTGGTCGTGAGCTTCATGCTCTATTGGAGCACGAGGATGTTTATAGTGCTCTGTTGGTTAGGCCTGCGTCCTGGGAACCGTCTTCCGCACAACGACGAGCCGACCGATGTCCTGCCCCAATCTCAGTCGGTGTGCGGCATAATCTCGGTGCGGGACAGGATCCGCATCGAGAAATCGCGTTAAGGCGGGCGAGATTCTCGTCGCGATGAGGATCCCGCCAGTGTGAACTTGCGAGAGCACTCGATTCTCAAGCTGTTCGATGAGCTCGTCGTCGAAGAAAGGGACATGATAGTAGACGACGTCGAACGGTTCGTAGTTGTAGGCCAGTGCATTGGCATGTTGGAAGTCGCAGTCAATGTAGATGTGTTGCGCGAGTTCCACGTATTCAGGAAGCAGATCGATACCCGTTGCAGCGTAGCCCAGCAGTTGAGCAAGTTGACACTTCGTGCCAATCCCACTGCCGACTTCCAGAAAGCGAAGCTTTCTATCGGCATGGGAGAGCATCGGCGACAACTCCGACAGCGCCGCGACAAGAGGCTTGTTCATAGCGCGAACGTAGGCATATCCCGACACATCTTTGCCATGGTGCTGGAATGGCACATTCGTGATTCCCTGGAGTTTTCGCTCCGCCAAAATGAAGTCTTCCAGACGCCGAATCACTTGTTCGTCGATGCTCATATTCAATTTCGCCGCGTTCCTGTGATGCCCATGCCTGCGATTTCATCGCGTAGGGATTGTTGATGGTTGCCCGGCGATTTATCTCCGGCATCCAAGGATACCAGTCTACATGTCGAGTAGCGACAATTGACACTGCGAACGCAGTTTAGTTGGCGGATTCCCAAATGTTCGCTTTCGACACGGCAAGCATGAAGTGCACGGCTAACTTAGTATCAGGCGGCGCAACTTGTCCGGGTTACGTTGGACGAAGATCGATTGAATACGTCCCGCCGCGATGTCCAGTTGCAACGCACTGGCTGGCTCGCCTACTGACTCCACAACGCCAATCATGCATGTGCACTTGTTCGTTACGTTGCGTCCCTTACGATGCCCATAGTAATCAAAAGTCCTAAGATCGTAATTAGTCCGCCGAGTAGAGCATAGAAGATTCTTGTCCCGTTGCGTCCCAAGATTGCCACGAAGAATCGCGCCTTGCGGCTATTGATAAAAAAATCCCAGTCGAATGCCGCGCCGCAAATCGAAAAGATGCCGGCGACAATCAATAGAAGTCCCCTGAGGTCCATGCGCATTTTTCCCGGTCAGCGTGTTGATTGCTTGTTGTCGAATAAATCCGCTATGTGTCACGCGTTGTTCCCCCTCCCACAATCGGCTTTCAACTGCCATTCGGCACGCAGTCTGGGAGGGTAATTCAGGGGGAGGGCGACGGTTCCTGAGAAGATTATCGCCGCAGCGTATTTCTCCACCAGAACCATCGTCCTCACTGTTTGCAAGATCGCA
>JAGQPK010000976.1 GCA_020426755.1 Planctomycetales bacterium | reverse complement strand
TGCCAGCGTCAGCGCCAACAACCCAACACCGAACAACCACGTGACCTCGCGGGGATACTTGAAGGCACCCATGAGAAACACTCGCGTCATGTGCATGACCATCATCACGATTATGCCCGAAGCCGACCAGTAATGGATCGCGCGAATCAACCAACCAAACGGCGTCTCGTAGTTCAAGGTCTGTAAGCTGGTGTACGCTTTCGCGGCAGTCGGTTCATAGACCATCGCCAAACAAATTCCGGTGACGACTTGCAGCACGAAGAGGGTCATTGTCACGCTGCCGAAGACATACCACCAGCCTTGCTGTTTGGCCACTTCCGCCGGTATTGGATGCTTGGCGACGAGCATCACCGAATCGCGAAGCTGCATCCGCTGTTCGAACCAGTCCAGAACGTTTTTTTTTATGTAGTTCATGCCGGCTGCTGCAGGGTTGGTAGATGTCCGAGCTTTACGAGCAGCTTGCCGCGGTCTACTTTGTGCTCGTATTCAAACAACCCACGCGGTGGTGGTCCCGAAGCACGCGAGCCATCGCCGTAATACACGCCGCCGTGACAAGGACACATAAACAGCCCAGCGCCTGAGAACCATTGGATTGGACAGCCAAGATGTGTGCAGTTGGCAGCAAAGATCTTGAATTGGTTGTTGCCGAGATTGCGGACATACATTGCTGTTTTACCCGTGTCACCATCGTCAACGGTACCGAGCGGATTCGTGACGTTCACTAGCAGCGTTTCGCCGACACCGAATTTGGAAGCGAGACCGGCATCGACCCACTCGTCTTTCCGTTTTCGCAATGGAGCAAAAAGGAAGCCGAGTACCGGTAGTCCAGCTGCTGCCGCCGCCAGTCCACTTAGCAGTATCGTTCCGATCGCGAGCAGCCTGCGTCGCTGAGTCGGTTTGCCCGGACCGGACGGCATCCCATCGATCGAGGCATGCGTCGTGCACTGGCATTGCGACGGATCATTGTGATTGTCGTTCATGAATCAGTCCTTGTGGCGTTGCTCGTCGCGCATGTACGCGACGACGTCGACGATTTCCGTGTTGGTGAGCGGTCGATCTAGCAGCGATTGTGTTCCGGAGTCGATGTAGCTAGGCATGTCGAGATCGGGGCGGCCTGTGATGACGATGCGGCGCAGAAACTGATCGCTCACCAACTCGCCGAAAGCGTGACCAAGGATTCCGCCGTCTGCGCTGGACTGTCCATCCGCTTCGCGACCATTCGCGCCGTGACATCGCTGACATGCGGCCTCGAAAACGACACGACCATTGGTCAGGTTGCCATCTGCGATTCCGGCGGGGTCGGCTTCCGTTACGGTGTAGTCCGGCCATGTTTCGACCGGCATTGCAGTCTGCGTCTTGCCTCGCGACTTCCTCCACTGACCTCGAATTCCATCGGCGAGGCTGTTGATCTGCTCGTCCGTCAGTTTGCCTCCGTGCGATATAGCGAACGCGGGCATCGGCGTTCGCTCTGCTCCTTGCGCAATGACGGCAACCAGCTGCTGCTTGGGGATGAGATCTAAAAACATGGGATCATTCAGCGGCGGCGCGGGGCCGAACTGACCGTCCATCCCGTGGCAGGCCGAACAGTGCTGGCCAAACAGCGTCGCAAAGTCCAGGACGGTTTCGGGACGAACATAGCGGTCAGCGGCACTTGGCTTGCCGCACCCGGATAGCCCCAACGCAATGAGGACGGCAGCGATGAGCATGCGCGGTCGAAACGCAAGCCGCTTCGGTGCACAGCAACGCCTATCTGGTTGACGGACGACGCCACTGGCGACTTCCGCGACGCGTCGACTTCGGCTCATCGCAGTTCCTCCCGAGTCGATTGCTGATTCCGTTTACGCATCCTGATTCGGCGAATATGTTTTGAGATGTAGATACCTACGGTCAAGCCAAACGTTATTTGGGCTACGACAAACCAAGGCCAATCGATGTGCCGTGCGATTTCAGGATTGAGCACGGAGATGGCAGTATGGATGATTGAGGACCACAACAAGGGAATCACCAGACCTCCCCAGACAACGGGCGACTTGGGCAACATTGGTAGCAGCACGCTGAAGACCATGCCAACCAAGATCGATATGGAGACATGTGCGACCGCAGCAATAATCAGTGCCCTCGGGTGATAGTTGTCCAGATCGGAGATTCCCTGGCCCATGATGTCTTTCAAGAACACGGATGCAAACAAATTGGCGTGATACCAGATGCTGTGTCCGGTGACTCTGGCGTGTATCAACGCGACCGTCGTCATCATGCCGCAACCAAATAGCCCACCGACAATTCCAGATGAATGGGAATGCGACCTGACAGGGAACACGCTGCGGTGGGCCGGCAAACCGGCGTGAGGCGGAGCGAT
>JAGQPK010000975.1 GCA_020426755.1 Planctomycetales bacterium | reverse complement strand
GACTTGGCTCCGACGCTGGATTGAGGTTTTTGGATTTCGGAGTGAGGAGTGGAGTGAACGGTGGTTTTCAGACTTCAACAATCACAATTCCGCAATCATCATTCCGAAATCCGCTGGCATATTTCTATCCTTAAATCTCAACTGAGTGCCATTAGGCTAGCGCCCTTCGGCGAACTAACAACCGCCTCTAGTCTCGAGCTTCTAGTCCTTAGCTTCTAGCCTCTCATCCTCCCAAACTCGACCGCATGGATCGAATTGTAGCTTGATTCGTCGGCACGACAATTCGCTCGCCTGCGGATCCAGCATCGCCGCGACCAAGTTGCCCGCATACAGTTGTCGCAAGCCGACATAGGAGGTTGTCACGCGCGGGTTGACTTCGATGACAAAGTCCTCGCTACCATCCGTCGCTTGGCCCAATACCAGATCGACTCCGACGTAGCCGCGTGTCGGGGGCAACGTCCGTAAGGCGGCGGCAGCCAGACGGTGTGCTCGGTTCGCGTCCTCCCGTGTCGCTATCGAACTGCCTCCTTGATATTCCAATTGGTCGGACAGATGCTGCCAACAAGGTGTCAGTAGCAGTGGCGAGCGTTCGCCTTGGCAAATCGCGGCGCAACTGGCGGGACAGCCCGGCACAAAACGTTGCAAGATAGCACGCCCTTCCATGAGGTCAGCGAGCGACGTGGCAGCTTGTTCCCATTCGTTCAGTTCATCGCAGCGGCGAATCTGCAGCGAGCCCACACCATCGCGTGGCTTCAGCACCCAGCCGCGTCCGTTCAGTTCGTCGGGACCGATAGGCGCGCGACCGCACCAAGTTTCCGGAGTCGGCACCCCCGCGTCGCGCCAAAGCTGGTGACAGCGCCATTTATCACTAGCAATTGACACAAACGTGGGATCGGGACTGAGCAACGGAGCGCCCATCTCGGTCGCTCGTCGACACAAGTCGAACAAGGTCGCATCACATTCCGGTGCAACCAGGATTGTGGCCGCATCGGATTTTGCAAGCGCGGCAAACTGTCGATCGTGATTGCCGGCACTCTCGACGCGACAAACAGCAACGCCCGCGGGCCAGTCGATGTGAGCGAGCCGTGCATCCTGCATCACCGTCACATGACAAGCAGCGGCGATCGCGTCGGTGCAGAGTGCCTGGACCATCGCCAAGCCTTCCGCCAACAAGCTTCCGCCAGGCGGTTCGTCTCCCCAGGTAAAGAAGCCACCGCCCGTGACGAACTCGTAGATAAAGAGGTTGGGGCTAATCTGCACACCACTTAGTTGGACAGCAACACATCGAGTTCTCCGTTTCGGCGCTAGCCACGATTGCCGGCCGAGAACCGTGGCTAGCGCCAAAACGGCGGACTTTATCGTCAGCACTCCGAGTCTCGTAGGAGATCGCTAAAGTGACGTCTCCTGTTACGATCCAGACAATTTACCACGCAGGCGTGAAGTGCACGATGGCGTTAAGTTAGCTGCATTCAGGCAACTGAGAATCTCACCGATAACCAGCTGACGATGCCCGGATCCAGTTGCACTTGATTTGCAACTCGTTTGTGGAAAAGCATCGCCTAGCGATGAGCCTCACCGCGCAGCAGCGGCGCCAAGCGCCAGTTTGCGTGTGGGCCGAAGCGGAAATTGTTATTCCGCTTGCCCGTCGGTGCATCTCCGTACAATTGGCGAGTGGTCCATGTTTGCGCTGCAGGAACGCCGAGACTGCAGACGAGGAACACAGCACCCGTCACGAACAACCATTTGCGCCATGCGACAGGCGTTTGCATTTCTGGTTGCGTTTCCGCTGGCACGTCGCCGCCAGGCGTTCCGTACACTAACAAAAACGCAGTCGCGGCCAGGGCATTCAGAAAGATGATGCCTTCCGTCAGCAGACGTCCGGCATTGAATCCAGGCAAAGCGCGGCCGAAGTTTCCAATCACAAACGTCCAGAGAATCGCCAGCAGGAGTAGCTGCCCTCGTCCCACCCAAGTCGACGGCATCACGGCGATGGCACGACGGCGGCTGTGCAGGAGTATCGCCACGAAGACGAAACTTGCTGCCAGAAAGAACAGGTGAAACCACTGTGACGCTGACAAGGTGATGTCAATCCACGGAGCCGACATTTCGCGCGGCAACGCCCCTTTCACAGCCGGGTCGGTCGGAACCCACTCCTCCAGATTCTTGACGAGATTAACGTACAGCAATACAGGTAGCACCAGCACCAAGGCGACGTCTTGCGTCCAATCTTGGCTCGTGCCGTCGTCCCGCAACGGCGGAACTCGCCGGACCAGTACGGCCATCCCCGCCAAGATGGCGATGCCATTGATGAAGCCATAGGTCTGCTCGAGGAAACTATGCCAGTTCTGTTGGTGCCA
>JAGQPK010000974.1 GCA_020426755.1 Planctomycetales bacterium | reverse complement strand
AAACTAATGTCGTCGCTTTGGGCACTGAACTGATGCACTTCGACGGCGAGAACATTCTTGCCCGTAACGAGATCTGCCGGATCAAGTGTGTAAATGGAGCTAGCGGCTTCGCTGCCGCCAGTAACGTCCGTTGTGGCTAACGTTGTACTGTCGATCGGCACATCAGTCGGCATGTTTCTACGGATGACTTCCTTGCCATTCAAATAGACTACGGCGCCGTCATCGACTTGAAGCTGCGACAAGAGCGAGCTGTAGCGTGATGCATCGGCCACATCGAATTCGTGACGGAAGTAAGTCGTGATGTGCCGATTGAGCGGATCGTCGCCGTAGCCAACGACGGTTGCCTCATTACCATCACCGTAACCAAGTTCGGCCGGACCGGATTTCCAATTCGCATCGGGAATAAAGACACTGGTCCGCCAAGTCGGCGAAGGTTCGCTGCCGTTGTCCAGGTATTGCCAGGTCGAGTTGAGTGACACAATGTCGGTGATCGACGATCCGAGTTGCCATGCCCCCGTAGTTCGGTCGACACTTACGGACGTGCCATTGACTCGTACAGACTGAGCTTCATAACCGGCTTCTCCAAACACACCGATGGCCGATTCTGTCGTAGTAACCAGCCCATTCACCGGTTTGAAAGCCGTCGTGAAGCTCAACTCACGCAGCACTTCTGCTTTCACAAACGCCGCGCGATTTTTTAAGAAGTCGAGGATCCGTGCAATGCGAAACTCCGCCGTTGCGTTCCCTAGCACCGCACGCAGTTGCGGCTCAACGTCGGGAGAAAGAAAGACGTTGTCGGCAATATCGAGCAAATGCTCGTAATAGCGAGGCACCAGGTCCGGATGCAACAACAGTCGTCGCAGTGCCGGCACGCCGGTCGCCGTGAACAAGGCACGATTGACCTGATTCAAAACCGAGTCTAGATCGTGCGGCACCATGATGAAACGCTGGTCATCAATACCGCGATACATCGCGTAGTCGTCGCCTTGGCGGTCCCCATTGACGAGACCACCCTCGGTATTGGCAACCATCACGTGCATCGCGAAGTAACGGAGCCATTGATCGATATCGATGACCTTCGCAACTTCTTCCAGATAGTTTTCGTCGGGAGTATTGTTTAAGACGTCGGTCAAGTGAATCACATCCGACCAATCTGCTTCGCTCTCGTTCGTCAACTTGATATAGCTGCCGTACGGTAGCGGATCTTCACCTTGATAGACGAGTCCCGCGCCAAGACCTCCCGGTGGCGACTCATTAGGACGGCGACCCTTATACAAATTCCCGTTTGCATCCAGCGGAAAGCGGTTATCAGCGAAGTCACCGTTGAGTGGTTCGACATGCGCATAGAACTGACCGTTTCGCAAGTCGACCCCGTTGCTGAACATTCGCACGTACGACGCTTCGGCGGTGGGAATACCGGCTAGGCGAAACAGCAAACTGCCGGCAATCTGGTTGTAAATCGTGTCGACATTCAGATTCAGCGCAGTAACACCTTCCCACGGTCGATCGGACGGAATATTAATGCGGTTGTTGGTTGGATTCGCAAATCGGCTGCCACTGCCCCGATATCGAACTCCCACGTTGTGCCGCAACTGCACACCCGTCGCATCGACGCTGATAAACGTGGCGTTGAATTGCGCATCGCTTTGATGCGGCGTCCCATTAAAAGCACTACGATCCGCCGGTGTCATGATTTGGTAGTAGGTCGGCGTATCCCCTGGTTGCCAGACGACGTCGGGATCGAAATCTCCGATTACTTGGTAGAGCGCATTTGTTACTTGGCCTTCATCAGCAGTTGCTGCCGGCCAAGTGCGTGTCAGACTCGTCGCGTCGGTCGCCGCGACATAGTACTCGACGATCATCTGATCATTCTGCGGCGGCACGTTGGCCGAGTAGACACCATCGCCAGCGAACAAGTCTCCATCCGTCCCATCATCGTGCATCACAAATGAATTGAGTGGTCCGCTGTTGCTGCGCCAATTCAGCGTCACATTCACGCCGGCGGCCGATTCGTCGCGGACTTGCGCAGAAATGGTGACGGCTTCACCCGGCCGCGGAATTATCGGCGTTTGCTGCACGTCAATGACTAGCGGCGCGACATTGGCCGCAGCACGCGAATTGAGACTGCCAGGAGTTCCACCGTTCGTGGCACTCGCTTGCCAGTTCTGACCGTACTCGTTTGGCAATCGCGGATTCGTCAATTCCAACGACTTGCCGCCGCCGTCATGATCATCCAACCAGATCCAACCGCGGCGATCTTCTGGCCAACGACCGCGCAACGCCCAGTCACCCTCGTCCGCATAAGTCACACGATCGACTACGCGGTCTTGATTGTCTCGGAGACGAATCGTGTCACTTTGGTT
>JAGQPK010000973.1 GCA_020426755.1 Planctomycetales bacterium | reverse complement strand
AAGAACCTTACACATTGGCGATGGTCACTCGCGACTACTTCGGCCGACTGCCCGGCTGGGACGTACGCATCCTGGCCTCGGACATCGATACGGATGTACTCGACTTCGCCCAAAAAGGTGTTTATGACGCGGTGCGCGCTTCCTCGGTCGGCGACGAGCGCTTGCGACGTTGCTTCAACCGCATCAAGGGCGACTCGGAGGATCTCTACGAAGTTCGCTCAGAGTATCGCGACCTGATCGCATTTCGTCGCATCAATTTCATGGATACGACGTGGCCAATCAATACCGAATTCGACATTGTCTTCTGCCGCAATGTCATGATCTACTTCGACGACGAAACACAGGATCGACTCTGCACGCGATTTGCTGAATATCTGAAACCCGATGGACACCTGTTCATTGGCCACAGCGAATCGATTCTGCGTTTAGATACGCTGTACCGCCCGCTGGGGCACACGATCTATCAGGCAAACCCAGATCGGCCGCGCCGGCGTACAGCAGCCGGCGCTGGGCCGGCCCAAACTGGCACCGGTTCAATTGCCTCGGGGCCGGCCCGAGCTACAACGCAACGTTCTGGAAAGAACGCCGGACCCAACACGGGTAGCGTACCGCCAGCCGGATCGCGACCACGCAACGCGGCTGCGCCCGCTCGTACACCGGCGCGAAAAGTTGAAGAGGATACGCGACCACGCAAGTCGATCATCGTCGGCGAAGTCATGGCGAGTGCCGAACCGACAAGCCTCTCGACGCTCGTGGGATCCTGTATCGCGGTCTGTCTGTTCGACCCGATCACACGAGTAGGTGGGATGAATCACTTCATGCTTCCCGGTGACACCTCGGACGGCCGCGTTTGTGCATCCTATGGCATGCACGCCATGGATTTGTTGATCAACGAAATGATGAAAGCCGGCGCCAGCCGCTTTCGACTCGTTGCCAAGGTGTTTGGCGGCGGCAAAGTCGTAAAGTCGCTCGAATCCGGAGCGCGCATTGGCAATCGCAATGCCGAGTTCGCACTGCAGTACTTGGAAACAGAGAGCATTCCCGTCCTCGCACAGCACATCGGCGGCCTGCAAGGACGACATGTTCGATTCACCACAGACACCGGCAACGTCGCGATTCGTTGCGTTGCTCATTCCTTCGAGAATGAAAAGCCGAGCAGCAGTGTGCCTGTTCACGTTGCCGGCGAAGTCAGCGTTGCCCCGGTCGATCAAATCACTCTGTTTTGAAAGGCGAGTTAATCAATGGCGAAGATTAAAGTCCTGATCGTCGACGACTCGGCGCTGATGCGACAGTTGTTGCGTGAAATTCTCGAGCAACAACCTGATTTCGAAGTGGTCGATACTGCGGGCGACCCGATGATCGCTCGCGACAAGATCCTCAAATACAATCCCGATGTACTCACCTTGGACGTGGAAATGCCACGCATGGATGGTTTGACGTTCCTGGAGAAATTGATGGCAGGCCGGCCGATGCCGGTGGTCATGGTTTCATCGCTAACGGAACGCGGTTGCGAAACCACACTCAAGGCACTGGAATTGGGTGCCGTCGACTTCGTGACGAAGCCAAAGATCGATGTCTCGACGGGGCTCGATGATATCGCTCTCGAGATCGTCGAGAAGGTGCGAGCTGCCTCGCGTGCTCAGGTGCGGCGACGTAGTCGAGCAACGAATGACGACCGGCGTGTAACGAAGGCACCGCTCAATAGCGAGGCCCTGATCAAGAGCACGCACAAGGTGATCGCGATCGGCACGTCGACTGGTGGCACCGAGGCCTTGTCGGAAGTGCTCACGTCATTGCCACCCGACTCACCTGGCATTGTGGCGGTGATTCACATGCCGGAACGATTCACCAAGTCGTATGCGGAGCGGCTTGATCGAGCCTGTCAGATACGCGTGAAAGAAGCAGAAGACGGCGACCGGATTCTGCCGGGGCACGCTCTGATTGCACCCGGTAACTTTCACATGGAGGCGATCCGCAGCGGTGCGAGCTACGCAGTGCGCGTCTTCCCCGGTGATGCGGTCAATCGCCATCGTCCATCCGTCGACGTGCTCTTCAATTCGTGTGCGCGATACTTGGGCGGCAATTGCGTGGGAGCAATTCTTACCGGCATGGGCAATGACGGTGCTGCAGGGCTGCTGGCCATGCGACAAGCCGGTGCTCACACGCTGGCGGAGAGCGAAGAGACTTGTGTGGTCTACGGAATGCCGCGCGAAGCGATTGAAATGGGCGCGGCCGAAGAAGTTCTGCCGCTAGGTTCCATCGGTCAGCGGCTCATCCAGTTGACCCGCGCAATGGAAGTCGCTCGCGTCTGATGTGCGCATCGTAGTGAGTGTAGCGGGGCACGCCGTAGATGGATCGTGCTCC
>JAGQPK010000972.1 GCA_020426755.1 Planctomycetales bacterium | reverse complement strand
GACAGCAGACGAGACTTCGAAATCAGTGAAGCGACGACCTTCCCGCGCCATTCGATTCAAGTTGGGCGTCAAGTTGCTGTCGTT
This sequence comes from Planctomycetales bacterium, assembly GCA_020426755.1. Taxonomy (GTDB): domain Bacteria; phylum Planctomycetota; class Planctomycetia; order Pirellulales; family Pirellulaceae; genus JAGQPK01. Next base: position 2,281 of record JAGQPK010000972.1, on the reverse strand, counting down.
GCCAAAGGGACCGATATCAGCGTACCCCAAATCGTCAATGTAGATCACGATGACATTGGGTGTTTTGGCCAGGTCCGCTTGGGCCTCCGCCCAACTGGGTGCGACGAAGCTCAAAAGCCAAGCAACGATGAAGAACATATGATGGTGCTGCAATCGAGCTGACCGGGGCGGCGAGCAAATCGGCATGATGGCTCCGTTTTCAAGGGGAGGGGGGCGAGAAAACTGCTATGTCGGGCGGACGTTATTCTAGCGGACAGGCCAGGCAGTTGCACGCCTCTGGCGAAACCTTCGTTGGACGCCGTGTCACGCTGGTAGACCAACCGTTTCGCCTTCGCTAAGCTGATCGGCGAATGGTTCTGTTTGAGGTGACGGTAAACTGATTTGCAGGGGAGACGAGTTTGTATTCTACGCAGTCATTTTCGGCGAATGGTCGCGAGTATTCCCCGCCGGATCGTCCACTTGTGGTGATTTGTATCGACGGCTGCGCAGACGAGTACCTGTCGACATCGATTGCGCACGGTCGCATGCCGGTGGTCGCGCGGTTAGCGCGCGACGGCTATCGGGGACTCGTGCGCGGCGCGCTGCCGTCGTTCACGAACGTCAACAACGCAGCGATCATTAGTGGCGCTCCCCCGTGCGTGACTGGCATCTGTGGCAACTTCTTCCTCAACCCAGAAACTGGGGAGGAGGTCATGATGAACTCGCCCGAGTTCTTCCGTTGCGAATCGATCCTGCTCAACGCCGCCCGCAGCGGACGCAAGGTTGCATTCATTACTGCGAAGGATAAACTGCGCACCGTGCTTGGTGACGGGCTGGTGGCTCTTGGCGGGATGGCCTTCTCTTCCGAAAAAGTCGACGAAGCGCGACCAGAAACTCATGGCATCGCCGATGTCGGCACCCTGGTGGGACGTGGTAAGCCCGAGATTTACTCGGGCGACGCCTCGATCTACGTATTACAAGCCGGCCGCGCACTGATTGCGAGCCACCGCGCCGACTTCCTGTACCTGTCACTGACCGATTTCATGCAGCACAAATACGCACCAGACGAACCTGAGTCACTCGATTTCTACGCGCAGATTGATGACGAAATCGGCCGGATGCTCGAACTGGGAGCAGTCGTCGCCGCCACGGCCGATCACGGCATGAACGCCAAGAACCGGCCCGATGGTTCGCCGCACGTGCTGTACATCGAATCCATCTTGCGCGAAAAGTATGGCGATGAGCTTCGCGTGATTTGTCCGATCACGGATCCTTACGTCGTTCATCATGGAGCATTGGGATCGCTCGTAATGGTGCACGTGCAGGACAAGACGCAGTTCGGATCAATGCGAGACTTTCTGCTCGCTCTGCCCGGCGTCACCGAGGTCTACACGCGCGAGGAGGCGTGCGCGAAGCTGGAATTAGTCGCGGACCGCATCGGCGATTTGGTTGTCATGTCTGGACGAGACGTTGTCGTCGGCAAGCGCGCAGCCGATCATGATCTCAGCGTGCTCCACGGTGGATTGCGTTCACACGGCGGTCGCTATGAAGAAATGGTGCCGTTGGTGCTTAGTGAGCCACTGGGGCCGGAGTACCGTCGCCGTAGTCAGGCTGATCCACGCAACTTCGATGTCTTTGATTTTGCTTGCCACTGTACTCGATAGCCGCACTCGATCGCCGCAGTTGTCGCTGGGCGTGATGAAGAATACGGGAGCCATCATGAGTTGGGATTGTCCAAGCTATATTGCCGGACGTCCGGTCCGCACGGGTGATTTACTTCCAGTGCACTATCCCTGGGACGGCAGTCTTGTCGGCCAGATGCACAAGATTCAGAGTAGCCATCTGGACGAAGCAATTAACGCCGCCACAAATTCTGATCGGCCTGAGTTAACTCGTTATGAACGGAGTGCGATTCTGCGGCGGGCCGCGCAGTTGCTGGCAGACCGCCGCGAGGAATTCGCGCAGCTGATTCGCTCCGAATCTGGCTTGTGTATGCGCGAGACGATGTACGAGACCGGACGAAGTTCCGATGTGCTCGAATTTGCCGCAATCGAAGCGCTGCGCGACGATGGGCAGATCTTCTCGTGCGACATTAGTCCTCAGGGCAAGGCTCGCAAGATCTTTACCGTACGTCAGCCTGTTAGCTTGATGAGTGCAATTACGCCGTTCAATCATCCCTTGAATCAGGTCGCACACAAGGTCGCACCAGCCATCGCTGCTGGTGTGCCCGTGCTCTTGAAACCGTCAGACAAGACGCCATTGACGGCGGTGAAGTTTGTCGAACTGCTGTACGAGGCGGGGT
>JAGQPK010000971.1 GCA_020426755.1 Planctomycetales bacterium | reverse complement strand
CGCGGCTGGCGCCTTTCGGCGAACTTCGTGCATTCAACATTCAACATTCAACATTCGATATTCAACATTCGATATTCGATATTCGATATTCGATATTCGATATTCGATATTCGATATTCACCTAGCTCGCCATTGCCGAGTTCGCATCATTTCGCGGGCGGTCTGGCTGGTTCGGCTCGATCCGCGCGGTTGATTCGAGCGTCGACACGATTGGGCGTTGGATAAAGCCCATCCCCGGTCTGACGGCGATGATGCGGTTGACGACTTCGCCGAACAGGTGAGTCTGCTGATCCGAACGCGGCAGGAGGAATAGCGTCAGGCCGCGACCGAGTGATGAGGCGAGGAAGACCATCAAGTAGGCGTGACCGCTTGCTCCGAATGAATACAAAATGGCGGCACCCAGCAACGAACCGATAAGCATCGCGACTGAATTCCCAACATTATAGATCGAAAGCACTTCGACTCGTTTCGGCTTTGGAATTCGTTCGAAGAACAGCAGCAACATGGAGAGTTCGTAGCAGGCCCACAAGGCGCCGCCAACGACTTGGACAATCGTGAGGAACCACAGGTCACGGCTGACGAGCCACATGCCTGCTAAGGGGATGATGCCGAGGCCGCCGATCCACAACAGTCGGTCGGCTCCCCATTGTCTCGCAAAATGGGCCGCCCAGCGATTCGCCAATGTCTTGCCGGCAAAGCCCATTGAGATCAAGTACATGTATTGCAAGTAATTGAGATTAAGCACTCGCAACATGAACGGAGTAAAGTACGGCGACGAAATGTAGACGGCGGTTTGCATTGCCATTAGATACAACACGAGCGACCGAGTACCATGGTCCCAGTCGGCGATCGCACGCCAGTTGTTCGTGATGCTGCCGGAGGGACGCGGCTCACGCTGCATCCAACTGGGTGTTTCTGATTGAGCGGTTAGCAGGGTCACGGAGGCAAATCGGCAGACGGCCGCGATGCCGAACAGCCGAGCAAACGTGGTGACCGTGTATTGCGCTCCCTGCCAACGTAGCAGTACGCCGCCGGCGACGGTGCCGGCGAGAACACCAATCTGGCAATATCTGGATCGTTTGGCAAAATAAGTCGGACGAATCCGGCGTGGGACAAGATGTTCCACCCAGGCATTCCAAGCCGGGCCTGCTGACAAGCCGCCAGCCCAGTACAGCGTGGCGACGGCAAACAACTCCCAAGTGTTGACCCGGTCGGCGTGCGTCATCAGCGTGAGCCAAACCAAACTCACCGCTTGCATCCCGACGGAGAGCGCCACCCAGCGTCGATAAGATTTGCAATAGCCCACGCCCCAAGGCGATAGCATTTGCAGCAGGCTGCCGCCCACAACGGGGACCGTCGTGATTAAGCCTGCTACTAATCCGCCCAGGCCGGCGGCAAGCGATAGTGCCGCCAGGTAGGTTTCGCCAATCCCCACCATGACGCTGTAGGCGACGCCCTCCCAGGCAACCCAGTGCAGATTACGCCGCAGAAAACGGGGTTCGACGTATTGGCCGCGAGTCATGGACGTTCATTCAAGGGCGACAGAACGGTCGATCGACGAACGTCCGTCCAGGATGAATAGAGAAGGTGCGGATTAAAGTGAAAAGTAGTTCGCAGCACAAGCGGAGATCGACGACATTTTCAGAGACGCCAGGCGAACAGCGTGATTTAGTTCGCCGAGAGGCGCCAGCCCATTGGGACTTGGCGTGGATCCGCTGTTCCCCCTCCCGCAAGTGACTTTCAACTTTCGTACAGCGCGCAGTGCGGGAGGGGGATTCAGGGGGAGGGTGACAGACGCGGAGTCGATAGCGGCACAGATGTGTCTTCGTCTGGTGACGAGCTTTTATTTTCAGCCCAGATAGGGCGATTAAGTAGGTTTCCTCCCGCAGACCCGCTCCTGTATCGAGTGACGTGAAGTGGATGCCATCGAGGGGAGGGGGAACTGTCTTCTATTTGAAATCTAGACTGAGTGTCATGTTGCCTTAGCAGCTGTTTTCTTAGGTAATGCTCGTTCCGACGCGGAAGAAAACGACGCGAACGCGTTGCCGCGAACTATGGCTTGGGCGGCCAACAACCGCGCGTAGTTTTCGTTACCATGGTAGCCAGTCGATCTTCGATCCTACACAAGGAGCACTCACATGCACTGGCGATGGGCGTTAGTCAGTATTTGTTTTGCCAGCGTCTCTTCCACAAACATGGCGGCACAAGAGTCTCCCGACGCGGTGAAGTCACCCGTCGTCTTTACAACCAAGCAAGATCATCAGGAGATGATGAGGCAGCTCGGTATCACGAAACTGAGGCCCGGCCCGAGCGGCAACGCGGAAGCGCCGAACCACGCCAACTACGACGAGTCACTCGCCAATCCATTT
>JAGQPK010000970.1 GCA_020426755.1 Planctomycetales bacterium | reverse complement strand
AAAAGGTTGCTTCCTGATTGCCTCGCCTCATTTGCCGGATCCGAATTTCTTTCGTAGCGTCGTGCTGATCGTTGAGCACAACGAAGAAGGCGCGATGGGCGTGATTCTGAATCGCGCGTCCAACACGATGCTTGATGAGTTTTGGAGTGAGGTATCTGAGTCTGCTTGCGAGAGTGACGATCCACTTTACGTCGGCGGCCCCGTCGAAGGGCCCTTGATGGCGGTTCACGACGACAGCGATCTGGAGGGAATCGAGGTGATGAAATCCGTTTTCTTCACGTCGGATCGCGATTCGCTCGAAAGTCTCGTTTGCTCGCACCGCAACTTCCGGATCTTCACCGGCTACGCGGGCTGGGGCCCCGGGCAATTGGAAAACGAGCTACAGATTGGCGGTTGGTTGGTGAAGTCAGCCAACTACATGCAGATCTTCGGTGACGCCGATGAACTCTGGAAGCAAGTCACTCGTGCAATCGGCGACGAGATCACGCGGCAAGCGTTTAACATTCGTCACGTACCAGCCGACCCCCAGTGCAATTGAAATTGCTCTACTTTCTATTTGCTCTACTGCTCTACTCTCTACTGCTCTACTGCTCTACTGCGGTGTCCAGACGCAGCCGGCCCATGACCAACCGACGCCGAAACCAATTAGCAGGTGGTGAGCGTCCGTCACGATGCGTTGTTCCTGCCGCATCTGCTGAATGAGAATCGGTAGCGTCGAACTGACGGTATTGCCGCAATCCTGCAGGCAGATGGGTAACCGATCTTCGCTTAGACCCAAACGCTGTCTTAATTGTTCGAGCATCTTGAGCGTGGCTTGGTGGAGCAAATACAAGTGAATCTCGTCGCGCGAAAGCTTCGCGTCCGCCAGGATCTCTTCGACGACTTGTGGAACCGCACCGATCGTGAAGTTCATTAAGCTCGGACCATCCATGTACAGAGCGCTATTCCAGCGTTTGCGGTGGCGTGGCCGATGCGCTTGAGCTGCGGGACGCGCACCACCTTTCGTCACCAACAACGTGTCGGCGCCACTGCCGTCGGTGCCGAAGCGAAACCCGGTCAGTGTCTGCTGCGGACTCGCTTCGATCAAAGTCGCGGCTGCGGCATCGCTGAAGATTGTGCGCAGACTGCGGTCGTCGCGGTCAATGTATTTTGAATACGTTTCCGCGGTGATCAACAGGATGCGTTTGACGGCGCCGGTGCGAATCAAGCCATCGGCCAATGCCAATCCGTACACGAATCCGGAGCACCCCAGATTGAAATCGATGGCACCACAATGCGTGGGGAGCCCAAGCCGCTCTTGCAGGAGGCAGGCCGTTGTGGGCAACGGATAGTCCGGCGTCTGAGTGCACAACAGCAGGAAGTCGATCGACTGCGGGTCAATCCCTTCGGTCTTCATCAGCTTCTGGGCGGCATGAAATCCCAGATCCGATGCGCATTCGTCGGGCGCGGCGATGTAGCGTTGGTGGATGCCCGTCTTAGAACTGATCAGCGGCACGTTCCACTCGGGAAACTCCGCGGTCAATTGATCATTCGTTTCCACTGTCGCCGGAAAATGCACGGCAATCGGGCCAAGAGCTGCGTACGGCACGGTTTCGCTTTGCCCCTTCGACAGTCATTCGATCCAATCTTGACCCGCGGACAGCCACCTAGCTAGACTCCGCCACGGCTGTATTACATCGAAACCGGGCTCTTGAGACAAGAGGGCAAACTGGTCGGGCGGCAACCGCCGTTCACCACAGCCGGTTTTGGCGTGAGTTTGTAGTATGGAGGCGACAAGCGGCCATGTTTGATATCCATTGTCACATGCTCCCTGGCCTAGACGACGGGGCCCCGGATTGGGATGAATCGATCGCCATGGCCGCTTTGGCGGCGTGTGACGGCATCCGCGGCGTGATCGCCACGCCACATCAGTTGGGGCGTTATCGGAATAACGTCGCCCCGGGGATCCGTCAGCTTACTGCCGAATTCAATCAACGTCTGGCGGCCGCGCAAATCAATCTCCAGGTATTGCCCGGCGGAGACGTGCGAATCGAAGACGACCTGCTTAGCGAAATCCGCGCCGACCGCGTTTTGACTTTGGGCGACCACGGTCGGCATGTGCTGCTGGAGCTGCCACACGAGCTGTACTTTCCTCTTCAGCCGGTGCTGGAGACGCTGTCACGAGCAGGGCTCGTTGGCATTCTGTCACATCCGGAACGAAATCGGGGAATTCAATCCGATCCACGCTGCCTGCGCAAGCTGGTGAGTGCGGGCTGCTTGATGCAAGTCACGGCAGGTAGCTTCCTGGGACAGTTCGGCAGCGCGGCACTGCAGCTATCGGAACAAATGCTCAACAACGGCTGGATCCATTTAATCGCTAGCGACGGCCAC
>JAGQPK010000096.1 GCA_020426755.1 Planctomycetales bacterium | reverse complement strand
TGTCGAATTGCGCGTAATGGAGGCCATCGACGGGAGGGGAACGACTTGGTTGGGGACGTTGCGCGCAAATAAATGACGAAACGGCGAACAAACCAAATGGACGACGACGACGACATTCTCCTGCCGGTCGACAATATCGAGCCCAGTGCCGCCCTTAACGACGCGCTCAACGCCTCTGCGTCAACCTCCAGCGAACCCGTTACCTTGCGGCATCAAGTGCTTCCTGCCGAGGAAGGCCAGCGACTCGATGCGCTAGTCGCGCGCGTCGAATCGCGTTACAGTCGGGTGCGTTTGCGACAAATGATCACGGCAGGTGATATTCAGGTTGATGGTCGGCGACGTAAGCCGGCCTATACCGTGAAGGCGGGCGAGATCATATCCGGCGCGCTGCAGGCGCCCGCGCGGGACGTTCAGCTAGGCGAGGACATTCCGCTCGACATCATCTACGAAGACGACGATTTGGTTGCCATCAACAAGCAGCATGGCATGGTGGTGCATCCGGCGAAAGGACATTGGAATGGAACGCTGACCGCGGCGTTGACTCACCGCTACGCTCAACTCAGCCAAGTCGGCGGTGCGACGCGCCCCGGCATTGTGCATCGTTTGGATCGAGACACCAGCGGCGTGATTGTGATCGCCCGTAATGACGCTGCTCACCTGCATTTGGCTCGTCAATTTGAACAGCGCGAAGTCGAGAAAGAGTACTTCGCCATTTGTCGCGGGAAACTCGATCGAGACCGCGATCGAATCGAGCAACCGATTGGCCCGCATCCCTACCAACGCGAAAAGATGGCAGTTCGCACGGAGCATCCCGCCAGCCGTACGGCGAGCACGTTCTATGAGGTGCAGGAGCGTTTTGTCGGCTACGCGGCGGTGAAGGTGCTCCCCAAGACCGGACGCACTCACCAGATCCGCGTGCATTTGGCGCACGTCGGTTGCCCCGTCTGTTGCGATCCTCTTTACGCCGGGCAGCGACAGGTAAGTCTGGGTGAGCTACGTGGCGGAGCGCCGGACGAGACGATTGTGCTCGACCGCTTGGCGCTCCACGCACGGCGCTTGCAGCTTTGCCATCCGCGGGACGGCCGAACATTGACGTTCGAGGCACCGATTGCCGCGGAGCTTAATTCGTTTCTGGAAACGCTTAGGCGCGAGCGTCCGCGTAAACTTGATTAGCGGCTGCGATACTGCTGCCGGCTGAGAACTTGAAGCCCTGCTCGGCCAGCAGTTGCTCGAGTGCCCCCAGGAACACCAACACGTTGGCCGCCCGCGATCCGTAGCCCATCAGTCCGATGCGCCACACTTGCCCTTTGAACGGTCCCAAGCCGGCACCAATCTCCAAATTGAAGCGCTGCAACAGATCGCGCCGCACACGTGCGTCGTCAATGCCCTCAGGAATGCGAACGGCATTGAGCATCGGCAGTTGGTGTCCTTCCTGCGCGGCGTAGCTGATACCAAGCGCCCCCAGCCCAGCCTTGAGTGCTCGGTGATGGAGCAGATGTCGCGCGTGGCAAGCCTCGAGCCCTTCGGTCAGAATCAGCCGCAAGGCTTCGTGCAACGCGTAGCTCATGTTAATCGGCGCGGTGTGGTGATAAACACGATCGCTGCCCCAGTAGGACGCCAACATGCCGACATCCAAGTACCAGCTTTGCACCTTCGTCTTTCGCGACAGAATCGTCTGGACGGCGCGTTCACTGAAGGAGACAGGCGCCAGCCCCGGCGGGCAGCTCAAACACTTTTGCGTCCCCGAGTAAATCGCATCGACCTGCCACCGATCGGTCTCGACCGGCAAGCCGCCCAAGCCCGTGACCGAATCCACCAGCAACATCGCGCCGCTGTCGTGGACCAACTGGGCAATGTCGTCCATCGGTTGCCAAGCGCCGGTGGAGGTCTCGGCGAGCACCACTCCGACGAACTTCGGCTTGCACTTACCGAGTGCCTCCTTCACATCGTCGACAGTGAAGACTTCACCCCACGGCCGCTCCATACGAATCACGTTGGCGCCAGCCCGCGCGGCCACGTCGCACATCCGCGTGCCGAACACGCCGTTGACGCCGATGACCACGTCGTCGCCCGGCTCGACAAGATTCACGACGGTGGCTTCCATACCTGCGGAGCCAGTGCCGCTGACCGCGAACGTCATGGCATTTTTGGTTTGAAAGACCTGCCGCAACATGCCTTGCAGTTCATCCATAATCTGCAAGTAGGCCGGATCGAGATGTCCGAGCGTCGGGCGACTGAGTGCCGTCAGGACGGAAGGATGTGTGTCGCTGGGGCCCGGGCCCATCAGAGTTCGAATAGGTGGATTGATCGACGGGGCAATGGTAGTCATCGGCAAGGTCGCTTTCGCGGCTGCTAGAGAATGATGGACGAGTGGCCGCGCCGTGAGGAACGGGTTCGCCAGCGCGCTCCCCCGGACGGGTCGAAACGTTTAGAATAGCAGACACAAATCCACATCATAGCCCCAATGCAAAGATGCGGATCAAGCTTATAATGCACGCCCCGTTGGGCGCGCGGTGTCCTAATTGGATGGAGCCTGCCAACCATCGCCTCGCTCGCCGTTAACCGCGCGGAAGCCAACTTGGCGTCTTTCCGTGGATCATCCCCCTGATTTGGAGCGGCCATAACTGTGTCACTTCGGCATTCGACTCTTTTCCTGTTGTGGATGTTGTGCTCGACAAATTCGCTGGCCCCAGTCGCAGTCGCACAGACGGCAACTGACACCGATGACGCAGCGGATATCGCCGTAGATGATGCCAACGATTACGTGCGAGAATTGCAGAAGAATGCAGATGAAACCGGTTCCGCCAAATGGGGCCATTGGGGCAGCAACAAATCGAAGTACGTCTCGTGGTCCAACCACAGCAATCGCTTGATTCCCATCTACACCTGGGGCATCGACCTGACCAAATACTCGGGTGCCAACAGTCCGTATCGCGATCGTAACAAGATTGAAAAGCTCTACGGCCGCGTGCCGGACAATACGCTCAATTCGCGCGCGGCCTATCTCGATCAAACCAACGTCTACGACTTGCAACGCGATGCGGTCGCCGCCGGCAAGAAGTACATCATCCTAATGATCTTCGACGGCATGGATTGGCACACGACGCGCGCCGCATCGATCTACAAATCCAAGCAAGTGTATGACTCCGGCCGCGGCTCGGGGCTCTACTTCCAGGACTACGAAGGCCCGAATGGACTCGTCAGTGACTACGGCGCCTTCGTCACCAGCCCCTGGAACAACAGCAACGACGCGGATGTTGACGCTCAAACCGTAATCACTCCCAGCAACACCCACTATGGCGGCTACGACGCCAACATTGCCGGGTATACACCATGGGCGCGTGTGAAGAGCGACGACTATCTGCTGGACAGCTATCGCGCGTTGCCTCACGCCGTTACCGATTCGGCCTCGTCGGCAACGTCCATGAACGCGGGTATCAAGACCTACAACGCCGCGATCAATGTCGACAACGAAGGCAATCAAGTCATGACGATTGCCCACGAACTACAGCGCGACAAGAACTTCGCGATCGGCGTGGTGACCAGCGTGCCCATTAGCCACGCGACACCGGCCGCGACTTACTCGCACAATGTTTCGCGTAATGACTATCAAGATCTGTCGCGGGATCTCGTCGGGTTGCCTTCGATTTCGCACCGAAGCGAGCCGCTACCCGGTGTCGATGTGCTGCTAGGCGCAGGCTGGGGCGAGACAACCGAGAAGGATTCGAAGCAAGGCAACAACTTCGTGCCGAACAGCAACAAGTATCTGCCCGAGTCTGAGATTGAGAGTCTCGATTATCACAACGGTGGCAAGTACGTGGTCGCCCAGCGCACCGCCGGCAAGCAGGGACGCGACGTGCTGATGACCGCGGCCCGCGAAGCGTACGACCAGGACAAACGGCTCTTTGGTTTCTTTGGTGTCGGCGGCGGCCAATTACCATTCCAAACGGCCGACGGCAATTACAATCCGTATAAGGTTTCCTATTCCAAGGCAGACGTTTTCGAGAATCCCACACTGGCCGACTACGCCCAAGCGGCCTTGGGTGTGTTGTCGAAGAACCCCAACGGCTTCTGGCTGATGATTGAAGCCGGCGACGTCGACTGGGCGAACCACTCGAACAATCTCGACAGCGCCATCGGCGCTGTGCTCAGCGGCGACGATGCCTTCCGCTTGGTGACGAAGTGGATCGAGCGTCGCAAACTGTGGAATGACACCGCGATCATCCTCTGCGCCGACCACGGCCATTACTTCGTGCTAGACGACCCGAAGGTGCTGACGAAGTGAGAGGGAATGTTGAATATTGAATATTGAATGTTGAATGCTGAACACACGGCGTTCGCCGTAACGCGCTAGCGTCGGTTCTGTCCTGCCGCGCGATTTCGATCCCGCGTGTAACGTGGCACCGCCGTGAGAACCGCGGCTGGCGCCTTTCGGCGAACTGCACACATCGAAGTTCGCCGCAACGCGTTAGCGTCCCGGCGATTGGCGTTATGGCATGTATTGCGGGGCAACGCCCCAGCGGATTGCCTAGCCCAGCTGGGACCCTGTGGCGTCGAACACATTAGGGCCAACGGCCCGACCGATTGCCGTGTTTTTGGCTGCAATCGCTCCGACCGTTGGCTTGACGTGATGCGACTAGCTACCGCTCGTTACTAACTTCTTCGCCGCACACCAACCAGCAGCATGGCCAGAGCGGCCATGACGGCGGTGCTAGGTTCGGGCACGGCAGCGACGGCGGCACGGGCGCCGGCTTCGTAACCGCCACGCTGGAATGCGGCCACGAAATCGCTCGAATCGAACTCGGTGTCACCGTTCCAATCGCCGGTTGCCCAGGTCGAGTTGTTCGCGACACCGTCCTCGTATTCACCCTTCTGAAAGACAAAGACAAAGTCCGAGCTATCGAAGACGCCGTCCAGATTCGAGTCACCGACGTAGGTATTGGCGAGTTCCTCGACCCACACGAGTCGATCAGCTTCGGTAAGGGCCTGATCATTGTTCAGATCGTAGATGTCGACGTTCGTGTTTTGGCGGATCGCGGCGTTGAGCAGATCGATGTCGGCTGCCGTCAGCGAACCATCTTGGTCGAAGTCGCCCGGATCGCCACCGCCGGTGCCGGGCGGTGAAAATGGATGAGCGAAGTCGACAAAGGCAAAGTAGAAGTCCGTGTCGGTCAGCGAGAGCACGTCGCCGAAGACGTTCGCGCTGTTATTGAAGTCGTCGATGGCCGTCAACTGACGAGCCTGCACGACGAAGGCGCCTGACTCAGAATCATATTCGTAGGACAGGAAGCTGCGGGACGGGATCGTCTTGGCCTCATCCTGGAACCCGGCAACGGACAGCATCAGCGTTCCGTTGTCTTCGTTCAAGGCATTGCCGGCCGCGTCTTTCACGGAAATCGCATACTCACCATCTGCTTGTCGAGCGACACTGAAGCGGCTCGTACCGGCGGCTTGTGCCATGCTTCCGTCACCATTGACGAGGCCACCAACCAGATTGCTGGAGTCGTAAGGAATGTAAACGAACTGGTACCCGGATTCGCTGGCACCGATCGTCGAGCCAGAGAAATCGTCGTCGTTGTCTTCACGCACGGCGACGTCCCAACCGCCGTCGCGCGGCGATCCCGCTGCGATATTCGTCGAGTTGCCGCCGTTGGTTGGAGCGACGAACAACATGCCGTCGGTAGCGGAATTGACATCGGGCAGATCGACGCGGCCCACGGCCCCGAAGAAGAGGTCGGCGCCGTCGGCAGGATACCAAGTCGCAACCGACTGATCCAAGTCAGGCGAACTGCTGGCGAACGTCGCTAGCTCGTCCTCCGCTGCAGGATTCACCCACGCACCGACCCAGCCTTGGTCGTAAGGAAGAAACGTCGTGGAGACGCTGAAGCTGGCTTCGCCTGCACCGCCGTCGTTGCCGGCGACACCCATCTGCAAATCGGACGAGCCGGCGCCGCCGTTGGCATAGACGCCGTCATTCATGCGAAAGCCCCAGCCTTGGCCCAAATCGGCGTTGAAATAGGCGATGCCATGCGTGATACCAAGCGGATCACCGCTCACTAAGTCTTGATTGTCGACACCGTTGTGCCGCACCGCGGCGAATAGTGCACCGGCGTCGCGATTGACACGCCAAGCCAACGTCGTATTCGTGAAGATGCCATCTTGGCCGGGCGAATAATTGTCGATGTAGGCGTCGGGCGGATAGTAGGACGGGTCATTGGGGTCCGCCGGACTGATCAACATCGCGATGTCGCCTTCGTTATGGCGCGATTCGGTCCAGGCATAAGGACCGCTCGCCAGGACCTCGACACGCAACGTGTTCGACATGTTCCCATCAAGCGTACTGCCAGGGCTCGGTGCGATGCTGAAATTGGCGCCGCTCACCGTCAGCGGAAACTCGCCAGGCAGTGTGCCCTCCGGCAAATGTGCCTCGGGATCTGACGGCTCAGGAGCCTCCGCCCGCAACGGTGCGTGTTGCATTCCAAAGGTCAGGCCACCAGCCAATACGCTCAATGTCCAAATTGCTAATCGTCCTCGACGGCGCTTCATCACTCGTTCCTCAACTTTGCCTTGGCAGGTGTGACACACATGCGTCACACCTATTGCCAAACGTTTACGTGTTGTCTCACGGCGCTACCTGTCGCCGTAGCGTTAGCCTAGTGCGACGCAAGGTGAACTGTCAACGAGCGCAAAGGCTTTCGTCACATTAAGTTACTGAGAAAGACGAATGAAGAACGGAGACTATTGCAGGGCGCGTTGTATCGGAAGGTGAACAACCAAGTTGAGATCACGCGTTGAGTCATCGATGTGCCCGTGCACAATTGAGATAAATTTGCTTTGCGCAATCGCTTTGTCTGCGACCAATTGTGCCGGATGCATAGCTTGGCGGTCGGGATTGCTGGGTTATAATCGGCGATGCTTTGAGTACTCTCTCTTCTCAACTCTAGAGGAATGCAACTAATGAAGATGTCTCGCAAGTTCTTTCTCGCGTGCAGCATGATGCTGTTAAGCGCTGCCGTTTCTCAGGCACAATTGGTCGACATCACGCGACCAGGCGACGCGATCAAGCTGGTCAATGGCACGAGCGACGGCGATGGTAGCGATGGTGCTCCGCCGGCCGGTGAAGTTGAATCACACGTGATCGATGACGTAGGCCAGAAGTATCTGAACTTTCTCGATCTGAACTCGGGCTTCGCGGTCACTCCGTCCGCCAACCCTTCGAATTTGCCGGTAGTTGGTCTGCGTCTGTACACCGCGAATGACGCGGTCGAGCGCGATCCGGCCAGCTACGAGCTGAGCGGTTCGAACGACGGTCTGGATGGCCCTTGGACCATGATTTCCAGCGGCGATCTGTCCTTGCCGTCCGAGCGAACTGCGGGTGGTACCGACGTGATGATCAATCCTGACGGCACCGTCGTGGGTGACGCTTACTATCAACAAGTCCTGTTTGGTAACAGCGCATCGTACACGCACTACCAGTTGACGTTCCCAACGATCAAGGACGATGTTGCTGCGAACAGCATGCAAATTGCCGAAGTTGAGTTCCTGGTTCCGGAACCGACCAGCCTCGGCTTGGCTCTGAGCGGCCTGTTGGGCCTGGGCTTGGTCAGCCGCAAGCGCAGCTAGTCGTTAACGCGACTTGCCGGTCGCTTAAGCGACTTCCCAAAGCGACAGTGACGCGCGAGTGTCACTGTCGTTTTTTTTTGGATGCGACGACGGCGAATCGGACCAATCTTGGACCTGACAGATCAGTCGGATTTCTGAATCTTGACCGGACTACGCTTCCCCGAAGAATGTGTAATCCGCGCGTCCTGTCACGTGGCGATACAAGTACAACGCCGCCTCCAGCAAATGATAGTCGCCCCACATGCACGACTCGCCGTGCGGGATCTTGGCGCCGCTGGGGATGTGATCCCAATTTCGCGGGCGATGGTAGATCGTGTGCAGCAACAGCCCCTGATGAACTTCATCGTCGCTCAAATACGGCGTCTTCAGCAGTGATTGCATCACGGTCAATCCAGCCTGCCAGTACTTCGTTGCCCGTCCTTCATCCGTCGCATCGCCGCGCGAATAGTACTTACCCGCTCGCAGCAATCCTTGCGCGGCGATCGCAGCAGCCGAGCTGTCGACGGGCTCGTGATCGTTGAAGGGGTCAGCGGGTCGATCCAGATAATCGCCTAGCTTTTCCAGGCCCGGAGCCCCCGTGTCCCAGTAGGGCACGCCGCAGGTTGGAGTGTGCTCGATATAGAAATCGCAAACCGCCTCCAGCGTCTTGCGCATTTCGCCTTCGATCTGCGATCGACTGCCGAACGGTTCCAACTCGTCGTCGGCCACCGTCGCTAAGAACTCAAGCTGTTCGGCGTACCCTAAGAGGATCCAAGCGAGCCCGCGAGTCCACGTGCTGAAGGGTGAGTAACCTTGCTGCGTGCTCGGGCAACGGTAATTGCCATCATTCGTATTGAAGATGCTCTCGTGCACCACACGGCCACGCACATCGTACGCATCGCGGCCGGCGCCGAAGTAGACATTGTAGCGTTGTGTCGCCTGAGCGTGCTGGATGGCGCGTTCCAATAGCGAAATGCGGCGATCGTTTTCGGCCCACAGCACATGGCCAAGACGGTGCGCCATGACGAGTGTTCGCAGTGACCGAATCGTGTCACTGAACAACGAATGCGGACCGTTGAACGAATAAATGTAACCGCCGCCGTCAGCCGTTGGCGACCAGCGATTGGCCTGCACCGCGCCGCTGGCCTTCAGCGCCAGCTCGTAGAAGTTGAGATCACCAGGACTCGCATCAAACCGGCCAGCGAGCGCTAAACGACGCAAATTGCCGTACGTACTGACTTGATTGAAGCCATGATCGTGGACGCCGACATGCGTGACGTGCGCGGCCATCACCTGATGGGTCTTGATTCGGCCAATCTCCAATAGCTCAACATCATCGATCGCGTCGAAGACCAGTAGTGGCGCTCCAAATTGAAAGCCCTGAGTCCATTCGGTCCAGCCCTGCGCGACGTACTTGCCGTTGACGGTGAACACAGGAGTGCCGCCAATCGCGTCGGAGTGTTGATCCAGCAGCACCAGCTTCCTGGCGGCAATCGACCACAAACGCTCCAATTCGTTCTCAAGTCGTGTCGCCGTCAGTTGTTCGTCGATCTTAATCATTCGCCGATGTGCCTCTCAGGACCCAATCCCCATTTCAGTTATCCGCCATGCGCCAGCATCGGTTCCTCAGTTAGCCGCAACGCGTTAGCGACGGTTCATCCTGGCGCAGAAACAGATTTCAGATTTCAGAACTGGAAACAACGCCCCTGTGTTCCTCATTCAAAAATCAAAAATCATCATTCCTCAATCGCTTGTTGACTTCGCGCAAGCTCGGATTGTAACTCTCTTAGCTCCCGCGCGTAGCCACCTGACAGTATTGGAAAGCGACACCACGTCTTCGGATCAAGATTCTCGTCGTCCAGATGAAACGACGGTGCGTAGCGTTCGCGTTTCCATTGATTGCGGCACCAGAGTCGGAAGAAGCGCGGCACCCAGACCGACAGTTGCTCGACGGTGTACTGCGGAAACATCTCGTGCATCAGTTGAAAGCACTCGGCAGGCGATTTTTTATCGCGAATCGCCGCCCGTTCGATGGCGTCCAAGAGCTCATACGGCATCAAGTCAGCCTCGTCCGTTTGATTGGCCGCTTGTGGACGTAGTTCAGCCGTTGGTGCCTGCTGATTGATGTAGGACAGGGCGGGAACCGAGAAGACACCGCGCGGTCCGACATCTTCCATCCAACGTAACCAGTGCCGCAAGAAGGCCTTGTCGATGCCGGCAATCGGCGAGAGTCCGCCGCACGTATCGCCGTCCATCGTGGCATATCCGACGGCGGCCTCCGAGCGGTTACTGGTGGCCAGCAGCAGCGCGCCGCGAATATTTGCCAACATCCAGACGCTCGGTCCACGTGTGCGCGCTTGAATGTTCTGCAGCGCGATGTCGTCCTGTTGCCACGACAGTTCTCGACCGATGGCCGAGCCGACTTGTGAAACGTAGCTCTGTACAATCTCGTCGACGTCGATCTCGAGAAACGTGGCGCCAATGGCCTTCGAAACAGCAGCCGCAGCGTCGCGCGTGGTCTGTGAACTGTTACGCGTCGCTTGATAAACACAAGTTAGCAGGTCGGCCGTGAGCGACCGCTCAGTCGAAGCGACCGTGAGACTCAACTGCTCCCGAACCGTTTGTTCGCCTAATTCGCCGACGGCGAGCTCGCCCATCAAGTGACAGAGAACTGCCACCGCGGCACTATCGGCGCCGCCGCTGAGTGACACGACGAACCCGCGCGAGTGGCTCTTGCGCGCGTAGTCGTAGAGTCCCAGCGCCATCACGCGGCTGAACTCTTCCTCCTTCAGGTTGTCGCCCGCCTCCCAATCGACCGTACGTCGTGCAAGTAGATCTTCCGGATCGTCGACATCGTGCGCGACAGCAGCTGGCTCGATAAGTGGACTAGGCGTCGTCAACGAATCAGGTAGCTCGTGCACGCCGATCGCCAAGTCGATGCAGCGATCCGAGTTTTCCATTTGGTTGCGAAAGCTGCTGGCGCGAGCGCGAGAAACTCGCACGGCATCGATGTCGACGACGGCCGACGTCACATGGAACTCTTGAAATGAGAAGCGAGGCCCCATCGCCAGCAGCTTGCCACAACTGGCGATCATGGCGTCACCGTCGTAGATCGCGCGCCCCGCCTCGTTCCCCAACAGATTGGCATACACATACGCAACGTGGAAGGCGCGGGAACCGTCCAGCACAAACCGTTTCCGCACTTGATGCTTGTGGAAGGCGAAATGACTAGCGCTCGGATTTAGCAGCACGTCGGCACCTTCTGCGACGAGTCCACTGCCGGGCCGAGTCGCAACCCAAGCGTCCTCGCAGATCTCAAAGCCGACACGGATTCCGTTCAAGTTGAACAGCAGATCACCTAGCGGATAGTCACGACCGTCGATGCGAATCTGCCGAGCGAGATTATCTGGCCAGGGCTTGAACCAGCGTGGTTCGTAATGCAGTCCGTCGCCCGCCAGATTTTGCTTGCCGACGAAACCCAAGATTTCGCCCTGCCCCAGCAAGCAAGCCACGTTGTAAAGCGCGCCTTGGTAGTAGAGCGGTAGTCCGACGGATACAACAATGTCCGCCGTATGCGGCAGGATCTCGCGCAACACGTCGAGGGCGGTCTCTTGCACGCTGACGCTGTGAAAGGCATCTTCACAGCCATAGCCAGTGATGCACAACTCGGGCAAGCACAGCAATCCGACCTGCTGCGTCTTCGCCAGCTTGATGGCGGAAATGATCCGGCGCAAATTTCCGTCCCATTCCAACGGCGTCTGATTGAGAACACCGGCACCCACACAGATCCGTTTCATACGCAATTTGCTTCTTTGCAGCGGCAGGAAGGTTGATCCGACTGAACGGTCGGATCTGACTGATCAGCCTTGAACGTAATCGCCTGCGGCGAACACGTAAAACAGGTTGGCGGACGTAAAATCTCCG
>JAGQPK010000969.1 GCA_020426755.1 Planctomycetales bacterium | reverse complement strand
CGTTGGGTCAGCTGCAAATCGAACTGTCGCACATAGTCGCGTGCCAATGCCATGTCCCAAGTTGGATAGAACGGTTGCATGAAACTGAGCATCTCATCAATCGTCATCCAGCCGAACATTTGTTGGTCTTCGGCGAGAAAACCTACCGAGCGGCGGATTTCGAGTGGCACCACGTTCGGGTCCATTCCCAGCACGCTGACGTTGCCGGCATCGCGCTGGATCAAGCCCATCAGAATGTGCAGCGTTGTCGATTTGCCGGCACCGTTGCGGCCGAGTAAAGCGTGAGTGTGTCCCGCCTGTACTTGTAGATCGAGTCCACGCAGGACGGCATTCGTTCCGAACGATTTTCGCAGTCCATTGATTTCCAGTACATTGTTCGACATCTTGTGACTCCGAACGGAATTAGGACTTGGTGGTAGATGAGCGACGCCCTGACGTTTGCTTGTCATCGGCGTGCAGTTCGGCTAGCGTCTCCATGGCGATCTCCTGCAACTCCGCTAGCGAGATGCCGAGCAACTGGCCACGGCGAAAGACGAGCGACAGTTCGTCGATGAATTGCCGCCGCTGTTCGGCAAGCTGTTTGCGTGTGGCACGGGCCGCGACGAACGTCCCCTCACCATGCCTCATCTCAAGCAGCCCTTCAGCGGTCAGCTTTTCATAGACACGCAGAATCGTGTTCTGATTGACGGTCAGCTCGCGCGCCAACTGACGCACCGACGGCAGTCGCTCGCCTGCTTGCCACCGCCCTGCCGCGCAAGCGGCTGCGATCTGCTCGATCAACTGCCGAGAAATCGGCGTCGACGAGCCGCGGTCAATGTGGATGTGCATGACGCAATCTCCTAAGTGACTACACTTGTATAACAGTGGTCACTTGGTGCGTCAAGCAAGTTTTTTCTGGGTTCGTACGGGGGAATTGAAGAAGATAGGTTGCGACGAAAGGCAGGATCAGCTCGGCGAAAGAAGCAATCGCTCGACGAAGGGCGGAATTAGTTCGCCGAAAGGCGCGAGCCCGATGGCACTCAGTTTAGATCCACTTGCGCAGTTCCCCCTCCCGCAGTTGACTCTCAACGGTCTTAAAACTCGCAGTGCGGGAGGGGGATTGAGGGGGAGGGCGACAATCGCGGAGCTCACTAAACGTCGGCTCCGCTCACGACTTTCAGCATCTACATTACATTGCATTACACAGCGTCCGTTGTGGTTCCCTCCCCCTTCCCCCTCCCGGTGTCGAACTGCGCGAAGTGGAGGCCATCGACGGGAGGGGGAACTACGTGTTCTTTTGTATCCTGAAATCCAAACTGAGTGCCATTGGGCCGGCGCCTTGCGGCGAACGAGTACCGCGGCTGCCCCTTTCGGCGACTACTGACGCGTGACTTTTGATCTCAATTTTTTAACGGACCTTGTCGCGGCCCTATGATAAGATCTGGACGCGAACGACCGCCGAATGTCACGCTTTGGGAGCTCGACGACTTGAATATGATGACTTTCTGGAAAAAGGGTCGCACGACCTGGTCCTGCTTTGTGGTTGGTTTGGCCTTACAAGTACTTGCGGGCGGCGCGGCAGCTCAGCCTGTGGTCGAGCGTCCCTTATCCCCCGCTCAATCTGTCGCGGGATTGCGAGTGCCGGACGGATTTGAAGCGACGTTGTTCGCTGGCGAACCTGACGTCGTACAGCCGATTGCTTTCACTTTCGATCGTCGCGGTCGCATGTGGGTCGTGGAGTGTCTGTCGTATCCAGATTGGCGTAATGATGGTCAGGGCAATGATCGCGTGGTGATCTTTGAAGACACCGACCACGATGGTCGCTTCGATCGAAAGCGTGTGTTCTGGGATCGTGGCGTTAACTTGTCCGGCATTGAATTGGGCTTTGGCGGTGTCTACTTGTGTGCCACGCCGAACTTCATCTTCATTCCCGACCGCGACGGCAACGATGTGCCCGACAGCGAGCCGGAAGTGTTGCTGGACGGCTGGGACTTAAACGCCAGCCACAACGTCTTTAACGGTTTGACTTGGGGACCTGACGGTTGGCTGTACGGCTGCAACGGAATTCTTTCGAGATCACAAATTGGCAAACCTGGCACACCGGAACAGGAACGCGTGCCGATCGATTGCGGCATCTGGCGTTATCATCCGACAATGCGCGAATTCGAAGTGGTGGCCTGGGGGACGACGAACCCTTGGGGACTCGACTTTGACGCCTGGGGGCAGATGTTGATTACGAACTGCGTGATCAAGCATGTGTTCCATGTCGTGCCGGGAATTCACATGACGCGAATGTTCGGACAAGATCTCAATCCGTATGTTTACGACTTGGTGGAGAGTTGCGCCGATCACATCCACTGGGCCGGTGGACATTGGGATACGTCGATCGGCG
>JAGQPK010000968.1 GCA_020426755.1 Planctomycetales bacterium | reverse complement strand
CTCCACCGGAGTTACCGCCGTTGCCTCCGCTGCCATTGAAATCAAGATGCACGATGTACTCGGCGGCGTCGTTGTCTTTCGCTCGCACACGAGCGTAGTAACGAACGCCGGCCTGCAGCGATGCGACGCCCGAGTTGATGTCGTCGTTCGGTTGCGTCTCAAGCACTTTCACACTTTGCTGCGTCTCGATCTCCAGTTGAGGAAACTCACCATTCGGCGAATCAACCACCGCGTGCAGTTGTCCGTTGGCTGGTGCCACAAAGGTGAAGTAATCCTTGTCTTTGTCACTGGTCGACGTGCCAACAAGCGCCATCAGCCCGTCTTCCGGAACGACGAACGAATCGGCGGAACTCTGCCCGTTGTTCGGTTCGGTTTCAACCGTGGTGGCTGAAAGTGCGAGTCGTGATTGGAGCGATTCGATTTGAAAGGTGCGGTTCGTTTTCATGGTCTTGTCTCCGTTCCAAAAACGCTGTGAGGGGGGTGCTTCTCGTTCCGGCCCGCGCCGTGCGGGTAGTTCACTGATCGGGTAGTTCACTGATCGATCAGTTCGCCGCAACGCGTTAGCGTCGGTTTCTGTCCCGGCGCCCAATCATCCAATGCCGAGAACCGCGGCGAACGCCTTGCGGCGAACTTGCTTATGAAGTGCGAAGCGGTCAACTTCGCCTCCACCATGAGAAGTGAGATCACGGCGGAGAATCCGCCAGAAAATGCGTGCGAACGAGACAGTCGCGAGCAGCGCACGTCGTGCGCAAGCTAGTTAGCCGAAAGGCGCCAGCCGCGGTTCTCGCGGCAGTTAGACCAAGCGCCGACGCAAACCGACGCGAGCGCGTTACGACGAACAGACAAACCGTCGACCGACCGCACATAGACCCACGCACAGTCCCACGAACAGCATGCTACTCGGTTCAGGCACAGCTTGAACTTGCCAACCGATATCCTGCAAGCCCGCCATGTCCAGGTTGGTGAACAGCTTGCGACTGCCAAAGTCGATCGAGGGATCCATCGCCGCCTCTTGAGCGCCGCCGAGCTCGAACACGGTACTCATCGTGCCGTTTTGCCAATGGGCACCATCGGCCGTCAATGTCTGCGTGCCCGCGTTCGCGCCGGAGAACGTCGTACCGCTCACCTGTTCGTTCCATGAATCCGAGGTGCCGAAACCAAGAATATGTCCGATCTCATGGAGCAGGACGCTGAACATATCGACTGTCCCCGATGCGGGGAGTGAGTTCACATCGGTATGCCACGTCGTATCGACGTCGAGCGATAGGAAGCCACCCCAAGGACCAAAGTCAACCGCGTCAGGCGAACGCGTGTCGCCCTGCCCGCGCGTTTCGACCGTATTCGCGAAGGCTGGCGATGCGGAGCCGGGGACATTCCATCCGCCAGGCCCCGCCTGCCCCACCGTACTGCCGCCTAAATCTCGCGCACCGACAAAAATCACCAGGGTGTCTGCGGGCACACTGAGATTCGCAATTGAAGCATTCGATCCGGTCTGCGGATTGTCGAAATTGACCGTCCAACTGTTCGGACCGCCCGGACTAATCGCAGAAAGTGAATCCGTTATGCGCTGGCCGAAATAGCTGCCAGCCGCTAGCAAAGCCGCCTGGTTCGCGGATTGCGAAAAGAAGCCGTTCGTGTCGTATGTCGTATCGAATTGAAGCTGAAGGTCAGCTCGCACGTGAGTCAGCGGCAGGACGCCAAAGATCAAAAGGACACAATACTTAATCAACAGCTTGCACAACTGATTCATCTGACACCCCCGGGAGCACGGCTCGGCAAACTTTAGCAGCTAGGCAAACTAAAACGATCCCTGCAATGTGTCAACCGTGTTTTACCTCGTGACAACGCGACGGCGGGATCGCAGCGACTCGCCCTCGAGACGTTCAAACGAAAATCCAGTGAATCGCCGTGGCGGAATCGCTGGCTACAATGGACTCTCACCTTGAGAGGAGCCAGCTATGAATCAGTCCGAATCGAAGCCTGTACCAGAATCTGAACCGGTACATTCCGCCACGACGGACAAGGCTCAGCCGATGAGTGTCTTGGGGCCGTCTGACGGATCACTGCTGCGTCGGATTCGAGGTGGAGACGAGGACGCCGCGACAAAGTTGTATTACCGCTACTCGCAACGACTGATTCAACTTGCCCGCGCCAATACGGCAGCGGACTTGGCGACGCGTTTCGACCCGGAAGACGTCGTGCAGTCCGTGTTTCGATCCTTTTTCCGTCGAGCGGCAGGCGGCTGCTACGATGTACCTGAGGGTGGCGAGCTGTGGCGTCTGCTACTCGTATTGGCACTCAATAAGGTCCGCGGATTGGCCGTCCATCACCGCGCCAAGAAGCGTGATGTCGGCCAGACCGTCAGCCCGTCGCTGA
>JAGQPK010000967.1 GCA_020426755.1 Planctomycetales bacterium | reverse complement strand
CGATCACATCGAGTCCGAGTTCCTGGCGTACTGCTCGCGGAACTCGATTATCTCGCGAAATTCCCAGGTCGAATCGATATGCAGCAAGGGGAAAGCCGTCTTGCTTGGATGGAACGCCCTGAGTGCCAAATGCAAGTTCACCGACGAATCTTCGCCAATTGAATAGAGCAGCACGGGATTGTCAAGTTCGGCGGCGAATTCCCGCAGAATATGGCTGCTTTCGGCTTCTAAACTTTGCATGAACGACAGGTCTCCTTGAGGAAGATGAGCCCGGTTGTTTGCAGAGCAAGTTCAGCAAGCCGCTAGACGCGAATTTGCCGCACACGTCGCGATTTCATCCCATGTCTGTTGCTCCGTGTACCGATAGAACTCGCTCTGTTCGACGGCAATCAGTTGCAACCAACCATTCGTCAGTAGGTTCGCGACGAGCTGATGCTTGGCGATCACTGATTCGATGGCTGCGCGTGGTGCGGCGAGCACCGCAAGCAATCGCAACGGATGGTGCTGGTATTCCTTGCCATCGTGGACAGACTGCCAGGGGAGACCCGTCATCAGGTCTCCGCCGTTTCCAGAGAAGATGCCGAATCGGCCGACAACGTTATGGACGGTCTTGTTGCCGCTGCCGTAATGCACTGGGTCGACGGTCGATGCGTAGTACTGCATGTTGATCCAGTGCGCCACCACCATGGGCGCCGTCATGATCTGTTCCAGCACTGCGAACTCAGGATCGTTGGCATAGTTGTAGCTATGCAAGAACGAACGTCCGCCGAGCGACAACGATTTCGTCAGTTCACGCGGGGCGGCGATGAAGGCGGCGTTGCCAGCAAGTCCCCACTCGGGTCGAACCTCCGACCAATCGTCACTTCGCCGAAACAGGTCATTGGTATCCGGACCAGGCAACGAAGACAGTCGCTCACTTCGACTTCCCTTAGCAGCAGGAATCGTCAGTGTTTGCAACTGCTCGAAGTCACGCTGATGAGAAGGCGGAAGCTCGCGTGTGTCAAAGAATTCCAATTCATCCGTCGTCGTGTTGTGCAGCGCTGCGACAAAGTGCGTATCGTTTGGCACTTCGATACCGCGTTCAGCCAAGGCCCGCCGGACGTACTTTTGGTTCAGCAGCCTGGCGGCAAGCCGAGCATTGGCTTCGCCAGAATGCCCACCGCACGCACCGCAGTCAAGGCCTGCCTTCAACGGGTTGTTTTCGGTTTGGCTGCCGTGTCCGCAGAAGACTACCAGCCGGCCGAAGTTCGCGAGGAGTCCGACTCCGCGCAAGATTGCCTCGGCCATGTTGGCCTGTTTCGATGTGCAAATGCCTTGCTGATTGAGCCCTCGGAGGGATGGTCCGAGTTGCGGTCGATCAGCTTGAGCAACACCGTCGAAACGGCTCGGCGCGGTTTGGCCGAATCCGATTGATCGCGCGAGTAGCTTGCAGCCATAGAATAGGCCTGTTGTCTCGACGAACGCGAACGTACTAACCGCCGAGACTTGAAACTCCTTCCACGCCTTGCGCAGGAAACGGAACGTCGAACGACGACTAGCCGCCGATTCATGTTGGCTGGTCTCTTCCGCAGCGATCTCCTCATACACTTTGAATTGCGGAGAAATCAAAACCGGAACCTGTGAGCTGCCTTCGGTTTCGCCGAGTCCGACGAACTCGATTGGTAGGCCAAAGAAGCCCGCAAAGCCAAATGTCTCGATGTCGCTGGAGGTTGCCTCGAGGTGTCGGCGAATTCGCTCGGAACGCACGTCAATGCAGAACACCATTTGCGCCAGTCGACGATTCGGTTGGCTGGCGTCAGGCGACTTGCTGCTGTGAGAGCTCTTCAGGCTGGTGACCAGTTGCTGGCGGAAAGCGATTTCGCTCGCCTTTAGCAGTGCGTATCGCTGCAACTCTTCGTCGGTTGGCTGGCCAGTACTCTTGGCTTTCGCATTATGATGCGCTGCAACGGACGTCCAGTCGACGTGAAAGCCCGTTTGCTCGGAGATCGCAACTTCGTATGCCAGCCGCATCGCCAGCAGACCGGCGAAGTCAGTGTCTTCATCGCCATGCTGTTCAGCTACATGTTGCTGGTACTTTGTCCAGGCACTCCAACCAGACATCAATAGCGCTTCGCACAGTAAAAGGTCAGCCCACAGTCCATGCGGAACGCCCAAGCGAGTGAGCAACTGGACCAGCGCGTCCTGCGGATGACGAGGCAGGCTGGCAACTAGCTGCCGGAAGCCAGAGACCCCAAGGATCTCCAAGCTCCGATCGAGTTGCGCTGCCATTCGCCATGCCTGATAGAGCGGCAACTCCTGCCAGGGACTCGACCAAATGGCCTGACCCTCATCATAGTGGGCCGCGCAGTGCTTGGAAATTTCATCACGGATCACTCCG
>JAGQPK010000966.1 GCA_020426755.1 Planctomycetales bacterium | reverse complement strand
GTTGCGATTGCTCGACCGCAGCCAACTCGTGGTCGTTAGTTGCCACCACCAGCGCGTCAGCACCAACCACGGTTCCGAGCGTGCCCGCTGCCAACGCCAGAGACTCACCAGCCACGGCGGCGACGCCAGTCAGCGATTCTAGGGAAGTCGCCTCGACGGTCGATACATCCGCAGTTTCGGGGGACGATCCTTGCGTCTCACGTTTGACGGCATCGCTGGCCGGAACAGGCGAACGCTCATCGCCATCTTCCTTGGGTCGACTGCGGTCGAGTTGCTGGGTGCGGTTATTGCGGAACTGTTCATCATCAATCTCGAGCGAATTCGGCGCCATTGACGGCCACATTTGCCGAATCAGCTCGAGCATCTTGCGCGTATCATCCGCGTCCCGCGAATCAAGCACACGCACGGTATGCGGATTGCTTGAATCGCCAGGCAACTCACCTAATTTAGCCAGAAGTTTGCGCACTTCCTTCAGCTCATTCTCGTTAGCCCACAGCAGCAGACGATTATTTTCGACGTCGGCATCCACACGAAAGCCTTTGGTTGGCGATTCCGTCTCTTCTTCCTGGTTGCTGTAGCCGTAATAGTAGTAGCTGCGGTATCGGTTGTTGTTATTGTTGTCTTCTTCTTCCTCACCCACCATCAAGCTGTGCACGGTAGCCGCCACCGCGTCGGCGGGCAACTTCCGCAGCCAGATGACTTCGAACTGACGGCCGGTGCCGTCCAAATCTTCGATCATCGCTTTGATCTTGAGATGATCGGCGGGGGTGGCATGGGCGAATACGATCTTCGCGCTCGTGTCTGACTTGAACTGGGTACGTGGATCCAGATTGCCCAATTCTTGCAGCGCCGTAATTACCGCCTGCGGCTTCATGGTCGCCAGTTGGTAACGTTCCATGGTTAGCTGCACGATGGCACTTCCGGCCAACATTCCGTCGGGCACGTCGAGCAATTCGATGGCGCGTTCGATCACGCCCAATTCCTTAGCGGGCGCGTTCACGACGATGGCATTGTTGCGATGATTCACGGCCAGATAGACAACCGGCATATCGCCGCCGCGCAAGAACTTGGTAACGTCCTTGCCCTGTTGTTGCATCTGCGCGAACAACTGCAAACGTTGCTGTTCAACCTGAAGCTCCTGCGGCGTACGGCGAGAGCTGGGGTCGAGCCCCAAGAGGATCATGACCTGATCGGCGACATGGTCGGCGCGAGCAAAGCGAATCGGAAACTCGCGTGGCACGACTTTGCCGACCGCCGCAGCATGCTCCGCGTTCACAATCGTGCTGACTTCGCGCAAATTGCCCACCAAATCAATCACCAACAAGCGGTTGGTTGACATCAGCGGCTGGACCTTCGCATACTTGCTCAGTAGCGGCTTGACGTCCTCGGCAGCTTTATCCGCCTTCAAATCGTCCGGTAACTTGAACGTGATCTTGGCAACTTGATGAGCGGGCAAGTCAAGCAACTCAGCTTCGTCGTCAACGCGCACAAGTAAGCTGGGATCGATTTTCTCTAGCTTAACGACTTGCAGCACACTGCCCTGCTCGATAATTGTAAAGCCGCGATCGAATAACAAGCGGTTGAAGAGGTCACGAATCTCGGGCAACGTCTGCGGATGATTGTTACCTACGTGGATGTAGTCATTGGGCAGTTCTTGCCAATCCAAGCTTTTGCCTTCGTTCGAAGCGAGCCACTGCAGCACGTCGGGCCACATCTGCCCGTGAAAAGTGAACTGCAAACGTCGGTTCGCATCGGGCTTCACATCGAACTCGCGGGGATCCGGAACGCGCGCCGGTTTTTCCGGCCGCTTGACGGTGTCCGACTCGGCCGGCTTCTTTTCGTCAGCCTTGCCTTCCCCTTCCTTCTTCTCCTCCGGCTTTGCCTCACCAGGCTTGCCCGCATTCGGAGGAGCACCGCCAGCTGCGGGCACAGCGCCCGCCGGCAACGTCGCACCGTCGGCAACCGTCATCGTGCGGCCATCGGGCAATTGCACCGTACGCTGAGCGCGCGTTGTTGCATCGCTTGAGAGGACGATAAATGTCGCCAAAAGCACTCTACAAATAGATCGCATGAATGCATTGCCGTCGTTCTTCGACAGCATGCATACTGGCGTGCGCAATTCCATCGTATTCCCCTATCTGCGATGTTTTGCGTACCGTCTCAACACCAATCATGGCGCTGTGCATTCTACCCACTGTGCGGGAGTCTCACAACAAACAAAAGCGGCGTCGCAATTCAAAACCAGAGACCGAATCAAGTTCTCTGTTTGGTCAAAACGGAAGGTGAACCGTGCCCCAATGTCCAGACAAGTTGTCACAAACCGGGACGTGGGCGGTCAGCTTCCACTACGATCCGATGTGGATTCCCGTCAAAGCAAGTTC
>JAGQPK010000965.1 GCA_020426755.1 Planctomycetales bacterium | reverse complement strand
CGTCAGGTTGCAATTGAAGCGAATGCACTCGTCCACTTGTTCCTGCATCTCCGGTGATCCAACCAATGGCGGTGGCTCGGCCCGAAACTGTTCGCTGCTCTCAATCGCAAACGGAAGCACGCGATACCAATGCGGTGTCAGAAATCCGGGATAAATCGTGCCGCCTTTACCATCAGCAAACGGCAACGGTTGCCAGCGATCAGCATCGATTACCGAGTCGACTGGATTGACCGGACGATACATCGTGTAGTCGGCATAGGGAGTGCCGTCCGAACCACTTTCGTTGCCAAGTTGGTTCGCACCATCTGCGTGACGATAGGCAAGCACCTCTTGCGCACAACGGTTGCCAATTCCCTCGGGCGTCGTGACGTCCAGCGACTCGTTCGTCGGATCGTAACCCAAGCGTCGCATTTCACCGTCAATGTATTCCCGCTGGAACGGCAGCTGATCAATCAGCGTGCGATACATCGCGAACGCAATGGCTGTTTCTTTGTTCTGTTGAGTTCGTTCTGCTGCCGGACGTCGAAGTTGTCCCCCGAGCCGCGTGCCGACGGCCTTCTCGTCATAGGCAGCCCAGGCGTCGAAGGCGGCAGTGACGGGAATTGCCATTTGCCGAGAGAGAATCGTTGGCCGAGCGCCAATTCGTTCCACGTCTTGCGCGGATGCTTCAAGAAGGATATCGAGCCATTGGTAGGCAGCCGAGTGCTCCATTTTGTTGGCAGCAGCGTCAGGCTTGAGTTCGGCAGTGTGGCCGTTCGTTACTAAGACCGTGGTGAGCAGGAAGGTAAAGCACAACAAGCGTGCTAGGCGGTGTGGTTTGCTGACGCAGTGTTTCATTCTTTTATCTCGACGGCAATGAGGTTCGCGCACTGAAATGGTCGAACCGAAACCAGGTAAACGCGCACACCGACTGCCTAGAGACAAGGGAACTCTCGTAACGAAAGCAAGGTGAGCGCACAACAGAAACGCTGTGAACCCGGCGAAGCAGGGCCGGAGGAGAAAACTCAGCAGCACATGACTGAGTGCACTTACTGTAGTCGTGTTTTGCCGGTTGTCAACGAAATTCAGGTAAGGCAATGTACGTCGGGTAAGCGGCAAGATCGTGGGTGACTTTGGAGTGCGATCGCGCAGCTATCGCTTTTCTTAACCGTGAGTCGCGGCACAACGGGTGGAATCCGGTCGTATCGTCGCGACGGTCTTCACCGTACCTGTTGGCTTTCGAAACTGGGTGACCAATCGATGTTGATGCACGATGGGTACGTTCGAAAGCGGCAGCTGCGCGGCCGCACTCCAAAATGTGGACCGATGTCAACAAGTCTTCAAACCAGTTGCAGCAGACCGTCGACCAAACGGTCGATGACGGCGTCGTCCGTTTTGGGATTAAAGAAGACCGCTTTCCAAGCTGGGATTGGCTGTCCGCCGGGGCAGTAGCCCATTGACGTTGTGAAGCTCAGTCGTGCATCCAATGTGCGATCCAACGTTGCTTCACGTTTCTCGAACAGCCGGTGAATCTCTTCACGATATCGCTGGTACTCTTCCGTGCCGATCTCGCCCGCTTCGAGGCGACGGAAGATTTCGGCTGCGTTGCGACCTTTCGGCAGTACCCACCACACGACGCTCGGACCGATGTTGTCTGGGTTCAACACGTGACAATGTTCCAGCTGATCGATACGCGATTTCAATCGCCGGGCCATTTGCATCGCGTTCGACACGAGCATCTGGTAGCCGGTCAAACCAATTCCATTTAGTGAGGCCATGACCGAATAGGGGCCAATGGCCGGGCGTGAACATTCGAGCGTAAACAGCGCCGGATCATGGCGGTAATCGGCTTCGGAAAAATAAGGCAGATCATCCTTCGCACGCAACAGGTGCCGCAGATCATCACGACGATTGACGATGAAAGCACTCGACGGATAGTGCCCCCAACCCATCTTGTGGAAATCGAGCGTGACCGAGTCTGCATGTCTGAGCGACTGGGAGTGCTGTTGCGCTTGCCGAATGAGCGGTAGTGTTTCCGTATCCAACTGGAAAGCGTTCTCCTCGACTGAGTACTCGTTCAAGAAACACGAAACCCAACCCACGGCCGCGTCAACATGCAGTTGAGGCACCGGCTGTTGGAACTCGAACGCGACGCGATCAATTATCTCACGGATGCCTTGAATGTCATCGATGCCGAAAGCGTCCGTGCTGCCAAACGTCGCAATGACAAACGCGACGAGTTGTTGCTGCTGGTAGAGTTCCCTCAGCTTGCTTTCCAAGGCCGCCAAGTCCATGCTCAGTACACGATTAACGGGGATCGCATGGAGGTGATCCGTCCCGATGCCCAACCAGCCTGCCAGGGTTTCGTTCGAGTAGTGTGCTGCTTGCGAAACGATGCCGGCC